>JBEKRG010000059.1:0-29390 GCA_049518955.1 Occallatibacter sp. | reverse complement strand
CGGCGCGCGGCGGTGATCCGCAAGTTCTACCAGCAGGAGTGGTGCTCTCGCGGGCTCTACCATATGCTGCTGAACTCCTGCATCGGGACCCAGGCGATGATCGATGCCGTGCAATGTGCGGCCGGACTTTGCGCGGCAGCGCCGGAATCGGTCGCCAGCTAATTCTCAAAAACTGAGGTCGGAGCGGGAGCGCTTAGACGGCGACGCGCGGGACGCGTGCGGCGATGCGCGTGAAGATTTCCCAGGGAATCGTACCGGCGGCGTCGGCGTGGTCGAAGGCGGTGATGGATTCGCTGCCTTGCGTACCGAGAAGGACGACCTCGTCGCCGGGCGCAACGCCGGGAATCTCTGTCACATCGAGAACGATCTGATCCATGCTGATGCGGCCGACGAGCGGCGCGCGCTGGCCGCGAACCAGCAGGCTGAAACGATTGCCGAGAGAGCGCGTGAGACCGTCGCCGTATCCGGCGGAGACGAGCGCGAGGCGCATGGGCTCAGTGGCCACGAAGGTGGCGTTGTAGCCGACGGTTGCGCCCGCGGCGACCGAGCGCACTCCGGCGACCGAGGCCTTCCAGGTGAGAACGGGTTGGAGAGCGCTGCGGGCGGCAGCGAGCGAGGGCGGCTCGGCGAGAGTAGTCGGGGCGACGGGCGGACCGGCGGGCGCGCTAAAGGCGGGATCGAAGCGCGGGACAAGGCCGTAGAGCGCGAGGCCGGGACGCAGCATGGCCTTCATGCCGTGACGCGCGGCCAGATCGGCAACCACGCGGGCCTGGTCGGCGAGCAGCGTGGCGGATGCGCCGACGTTGAGCCACTCGGCAAAGAGGCCCGCGGTGGAGATGCGGCTCATGGCTTCATCGAGGCGCGCCAGCTGTTCCTCGGTCGCTGCGCCGTCGGCTTCGTCGGCGGCAAAGAGATGCGTCATCACGCCCTCAAGGCGCAGCGGCGAGCCTGGACCAAAGCGCGTGAAAATTGCGGCTTGGTTGTTGGGACCAACGCCCTGGCGGCTCATGCCCGTGTCGATTTCAAGATGGATGGGCACGGAGCCCGGCTGCGCTCCTGTGGCGCGGGCGGCGGCGAGAAGCTCGTCGAGCTGCCACGGCTCCCACGCGACGGGAGTGAGTTGAAATTGAATAGCCGCGGCGGCCTGGCCGGGAAAGACGCCGCCGATGATGAGCACGCGAGCCTCGGGACACAGAGCGCGGGCGACGATACCTTCTTCAACGCTGGTGACGCCGAGCCATTTTGCGCCGGCGCGGACAACGGCGGGAGCGCAGAGGGCGAGCGAGTGGCCGTAGGCGTTGGCTTTGACGATGGCAAGCAGATCGGCGTGAGGCGCGGCAAGGCCCGCGAGAAAACGGAAGTTTTCCTCGAGAGCGCGGGTGCGAATCTCAACCCAGCAGGGGCGTGTTGTCATGGGGGGCGGCAAAGATCAGTTTACGGCAAGGGGTGGAACGTCGATGCGGGGGCGCTGTTTGCCGGCGGAGCGCCGGTTGCGCGTTTGTCATTGATTCCGAATGAAGGCTCATTGCATACTGTCGCCATGAATAACCGTTCCGTGCCGGTTTCAACCGTGCTTCCCCACCTGGTTTACCGCGACATTGACGAGGCGTGCGATTGGCTCAGCCGTTCCTTCGGCTTTAAAGAGCATTTCCGCTACGGCCAGCCGGTAGCCGGGATTCAGATGTTTCTCGGAGGCGCGGTCATCATGCTGACCGGGCCACGCCGGGGAACGCAAAGCCCCGCGTTGCTAGGATCCGGGACTCAAGCGCTCACCGTCATGGTTGCGGACGTGGACGCTCACTACGCCAGAACCAAAGAGCGAGGAGTGGTCATCTGGGAAGAATTGCATGAAACAGAATATGGAGAACGGCAGTACGGCGTGAACGACATCGACGGCCATCGATGGATTTTTGCCACGCACGCCCGCGACGTGAGCCCCGAGGAGTGGGGAGCGACGATCGTCAATCCGCTGCCGTGATGGTGAGCGGCGAAATCTGAGGCGGACGACCGGGGGAAATGCGCGGGGCGCTGTTCACGGCAGCAGTGCAAACGCAACGACGGTTTCGGAATTCGACCCGATTTCGCCGAGCAGTTCGGCTTCGAGCGCGTGCGGGACGGGCATTTCGCAGACAGCGACCTGCTCGGGAGTGGCGCCGATAAAGCAGAGGTCGCAGTGGCCGAGGCCCTCAGCGCCGTGCTCGTCGACAGAGCGAACCGGCGGCCCGAAGATGCGGCAGGTCATGGGACGCCACTGGTAGACATCGCAACGGCCGGTTGCCGGGTCGAGGGCTGGACAGGCGGCGGCGTTTGCGAAGTTTTCAAATTGAGCCTGATCGGATTCTGACGTTCCGAGTACGCCCGTCTCGGGATCGCCAGGAAAACCGGGACCGAACTCGGCCAGCCAGACGCGGGCGCGGCGTTCGATTTCGGCAGCCAGCGCGGGATTTGTCGATCGCAGCGACGACATTCCTTCGCGGAGGCGGGCAGCGTCGAGGGCGTTGATGGCGAACGCTCCGTAGCAGCATTGCGTGCAACCGATGCGGCACGCGAGGAAGTCTCCGGCGCGACGGGCGGCGTCGGCGAGCGACGCGTCAATACTCTGGAGGAGCTTCGCTTCGCGGATCTGCACGAGCTCGGCATCGCGCTCGGGAAGAGGCATGGAGGAAGAATAATTCGCAGGGGTGGAGACACATCGTGGGAGGGAGCTAAAATCGAACAATTATGCTGATCGTGCCCGAAGCTCACTCTGCGATTGTGCGGGCTTCTGTGTTCGCCACAGTGGCTCTCATAGCTATCGTCGGCGCAAGCCGAGCTCATCGACGCTGGACGCGAATTCTCTTCGTTGTCATCGCGATCCCGGCAACATTCGAGGCCGTATTCGGAATCTGGGTCGTCTGGCTGGTCATGCACTACGGGGCTCGTTAGCATGTCTTTGTCGTACGCTTCAAATTGAATCTGCGGCAATACCAAACAGTTCGGCGCGATTGCACGTTGACCCGGATACGAGCTAACCTTGGCGCGGAGGCTTCCCCATGGCTGATTCCCGCAGTTCCGTCATCCCGGCGTTTCGCTATCGCGACGCTGCTGCCGCCATCGAATGGCTTTGCAGTGTGCTTGGATTTACCCGCCATGCCGTGTATGAAGGCGCGGGCGGAGTGATCAACCATGCTGAGCTTGCCCTGGGCGGGGGAATGATTATGCTCGGCTCAATGAAGGATGATGAGCACGGCCGCAGATTCAAGGCGCCCAGTGAGCTGGGCGGCGCGGAGACGAGCAGCGCATATATTGTGGTTCCCGACGCGGATGCGGTGTACGCGAGGGCGCAGGCGGCGGGCGCAACGATTGTGAGGCCTTTGCAGAACATGGACTACGGGAGCCGCGAGTTTGCGGTGAGCGATCCTGAGGGGCACACGTGGAGCGTGGGGACGTATGATCCGTGGAGCGTGCGGAGCTGAACCCCGAAGCTCTTGCACAGATCCAGATTCGATTCATTCGGTCGTTGAGGGAGGCACTCTTTGAAGCTGTTTTCATGGTTTGGATTAGCCGCCGCGTCGTTGCTCGCTGTGGGCGCCGCGCAAGCGCAGACGGGTAGGTTGCTGGTGGCGCAGAAGGGCGACCGCAGTTTGGCGATCGTCGATCCCGTCGCTGGGACCGTGATTGCGAACGTGGCGGAGAACGGCATAACCGGGCATGAGGTTGCGGGATCGGCGGACGGGCGGCTGGCGTTTGTGCCCATCTACGGCAACTCCGGCGTGGGCAAGCCAGGAACCGACGGGAAGAACATCGTCGTGATCGATGTGGCTGCGAGCAAGATCGTCGGCAACATCCAGTTCGATCACGGGGTGCGGCCTCACTGCGCGGTGATCGGACCAAAGGACGGATTGCTCTATGTGACCACGGAGCTGGACCGCGCGGTGACGATCATCGATCCGAAGACGTTGAAGATTGTGGGCGCGATACCGACGGGGCAGCCGGAGAGCCACATGCTCGCGCTCTCGCACGACGGGCTGCGCGGATACACCGCGAATGTGGGGCCGGGAACGGTAAGCGTGCTCGATGTGAAGGCGCGCAAGACGCTCACCATCATTCCCGTCTCAAGCAACGTGCAGCGGATCGCGATTTCAAATGACGACCACTGGGTGTTTACCGCCGACCAGACCGCGCCGCGCATGGCGGTGATCGACACGACGACAGACAAGGTGACGAAGTGGGTGAAGATCGACGGGCTCGGATACGGTGCCGCACCCACAGTGGATGGGCGCTGGCTGCTGGTGGCGTTGCCCGAGGAAAACAAAGTCGACGTGATCGACCTGAGTACGATGACGCTGGCGCGCGCCGTGGACGTGGGCAAAGGCCCGCAGGAGGTGCTCGTGCGGCCCGATGGAAAAGCGGTATACGTTTCATGCGATGGAAGCAATGAGGTCGCGGAGATTGATCTGGCCACGTGGACGGTCAAGCGAACGATCGCAACGGGCAATGTGACGGACGGACTGGGCTGGGCGAAATGAGACAGGGATGTAGGGGCCTAGGACTAAGGGACTTTGGGACTTAGGAACCAGAGGCAGAAAAACTCAGGGTTTCCCCAGACGGAGGTCGCAAATGGCAACGCAATGCACGCACACGGGAACGATCAAGAAGGGCGTGAAGCCGAAGACGAAAGGCTGCGAAGAGTGCCTGAAGATGGGCGACAGGTGGATGCATCTGCGCATGTGCCTGGAGTGCGGGCATGTGGGCTGCTGCGACTCGTCGAAGAACCGGCACGCGCGCGCGCACTTCCATGAGACAACGCATCCGCTGATCCAGAGTGCCGAGCGCGGCGAGGATTGGCGCTGGTGCTATGTGGATGAGGTGTATCTCTAACCGGCGGCTAGCTCCACTTCGATCTTCTTTGAGTCCGCAACCAGTTTTGTGATTTTGAAGGTGCGGATCTGGCTTTCGGCGAGCGGGTCGGGAGCGGCTGACGGCGAGGGCGCATTTCCTTTCCAGCGCGCTTTCAACATGGAGGAGAGCTGCGAGAGATCGGGGGCCGAAGATTGCGTCCCGTCCGCCAAAGGCTTTTGGGGCGAAGCCAAGGCTGCCGCGCTGCAAGTTGCTCTTATGCCTTCGCCAAGTTCGACGATGGCGCCGGAAGACGTGATCTCGACGACGCGGCCCGAGACGGAATCGCCCACTTTGTGCTCCGCGATGTATTCGTCAATGCTGGTGGGGATGAGCTGCTTCATCGAGAGCTTGATCTGGCGCTTCTCAGAGTCGATTGCGAGAACTACGGCTTTCACGCGCTGGCCTTCGCGCAGGACGTCGCGCGGATGGTTGATGCGGCGGTCGGCGACGATCTCGCTGACGTGGACGAGGCCGTCGACGCCCTCGGCGATCTGAACGAAAGCGCCGAAGTTCATGATTTTGGTGACGGGACCTTCAACCTGAGAGCCAGCGGGGAATTTGCGCTCGACCTCGAGCCAGGGATCGGCGAGAGTCTGCTTCAGGCCGAGAGAGATGCGGCCCTGCTCCGTACCTTCGGGTGGCTTGACGGAAAGAACAACGGCGTCGACGTGATCGCCCTCGCGGAGCAGGTCTGAGGGGTGGCGCACTTTTTTGGCCCACGACATTTCCGAGATGTGAATCAGGCCCTCAAGGCCCGGCTCAAGCTCAACGAATGCGCCGAAATCGGTCAGGCGGGTAACGTCGCCCGCGATACGCTGACCGGCGACGTAGCGGTCAGCCGCAGTTTCCCAAGGCTCGGGCTGGAGCTGCTTGAGGCCCAACGAAATCTTGTTGGTTTCGGGATCGATCTTCAAAATGCGCAGCGTCAGCTGCTCGCCGACCGAGAGAACGTCTTCAGGTTTGGCGACGCGGGCGCGGGAGATGTCGGAGATGTGCAGGAGGCCGTCGAGCCCGGGCTCAATTTCAACAAACGCGCCGTAGGGCATGATGGTGCGGACGGTGCCGGTGACAGTGTCTCCGGGCTTGAGCGCGGCGCGGCGGCCGGCTACTTCGCCGCGGGCCTGCTCCTCAAGAACGACACGGCGATCGACGACCACGTCTTCATCGGCAACGTCGAGCTTGGTGATGCGGCAGGTGATCTCAGTCCCGACGAGAGCTTCGAGTTCGGCAGCGTCGCGCGTGCCGCTTCGGCTGGCGGGCATGAAGGCGCGGACACCGACGTCGACGCTGAGGCCACCCTTGATGACGGCCGTGACGGTGCCGGCAACGGCGATCTTTTCGCTGAAGGCGCGCTCGAGGGCGGACCAATCGCGGGGCTGCGCGACGCGATGGCGCGAAAGGTCGTAGTAGCCTTCTTCGTTGCGGCCTGTAATCGAGACTGGAAAGCTGTCGCCGGCCTTGACGCCTTCCGCATTGTCGGGGAAGGCTGAGCGCGGAAGAACGCCTTCCATTTTGTATCCGACGTCGAGCACAACCTGATCGGCAGTAAGCGAGACAACGGTGCCTTGAAGCTGCTTGGTCTCGGCGCGATGGGTGTGCGAACGCTCGAACGCTTGGAGCGCATCAGCGAAAGACTCTGCAGGCTCGGAAGGCTCCGGCTCGTTCTTCGCTGCGATTTCGGCGCTTGGGTCTTGTTCGGCAGTTGTCTGCGGAATTTCGGCGGATTCCATCGACTCTTTCGCCTCGGCGGGAGCAGGTTCCGGAACAGCTTCAGGCGTGACGGGAGTGGATTCGGCTGGCAAGAGAGTTTCGTCGGTCATGGCGTTTACGGATTCATTGTTTCATGGCGCGGTGGACCGAGGCCCGCGTGATTCCGAGGCCTCGCTCGGCACTCGGCGTTATACCCTGAGAGCAGACAATGGAGCCTGCTTCCCCACTGCCACGGCGCGGCCTTGAGGCCTTTGCCTCCCAAGACTTCAGGCGGTACCAACTGGCGCGCGTGGCCGTGATTCTGGGCGCCGAAGCGCAGTCGGTCGCGGTGGCGTGGCAGGTGTACTCCATCACGCACCGCGCCATCGACCTCGGCTACACCGGGCTGGCGCTGTTTGTGCCGGGTTTGATTTTTCTCTTGCCAGCAGGCCACGTGGCTGACCACTTCGACCGAAGGCGCGTGATCCTGACGTGTTACGTCCTACAGGTGTTTTGCACGGGTGCGCTGGTCGAGCTGGCGCGCAACAACACACAGAACATTCTGGCCATCTACACAGTGCTGTTCTTCGTCGGCACGGGCCGCGCGTTTTCGTCACCGGCGAGTTCGGCGCTGATTCCGCACCTCGTGCCGGAGAGTCATTTTGTGAACGCGGTGACTTGGGGCGGAGCGATTTTTCAGTTGGCGAACATTACAGGGCCCGCCCTGGGCGGATTGCTGTTCACTTTGCCGCTGGCGGGCTTTCTGGCTCGCTCGCGGCTTGAAGGCGCGGGGATTGTGTATGTGTTCACGCTAGGGACGGTGGTGTGGTTTCTCGCGCTTGTGGTTTCACTGCGCGTGCGCCCCGGGCGAATGGAGCACCGCGATCTCTCGATGAAGGTGTTGCTGGCGGGGTTCCAATACGTGCGCCGAGCGCGGATTCTGCTGGGATCGTTCTCGCTCGATCTGTTTGTAGTGCTGTTGGGGGGCGCAGTGGCGCTGATGCCGATCTTCGCGCACGAGATTCTGCACCAGGGGCCGCGGGGGCTGGGCATGCTGCGCGCGGCGCCGGCAGTGGGCGCGGTTACCATGTCGCTGATCATGGCGCGGTTTCCGCTGCACCGGCGCGCGGGGAAATGGCTGTTTATCTGCGTCGCAATCTTCGGCGCAGCCACGGTAGTGTTCGGGCTGTCGCACACGTTGTGGTTGTCGCTCGCATCGCTGGCGGTTGCGGGCGCGGCAGACACCATCAGCGTGATTATTCGCGGATCGCTGCTGCAACTGGCGACGCCACCGGCTATGCGGGGGCGGGTGAGCGCGGTGAACTCACTCTTTATTGGCGCGTCAAATGAGCTGGGCGAGTTTGAGAGCGGGCTGACTGCGCAATGGTGGGGCGCGGTGCGGGCGACGGTGATTGGCGGAATTGGCGCCCTCGCTGTGGCGGGCTTGTGGGCTGTGATGTTCCCCAGCCTGCGCAAAGCCGATGAGCTGACAGCGGAAAGCCTCCGCGAGCATATCCCCGCGGCGCAGGAGATTTTGTCGGGGTTGTGAGGTGTCGATCAGCGCGCGCGGCCGCGTGGACGTGTGGCGCGATTGCGCTCAAAGAGGATGCGCAAGCCATCGAGAGTGAGCATGTCATCGATCTCCTGGATGTAACGCGAGTCCGGCGCGATCAAGCGTGCGAGGCCTCCGCTTGCGACGATGCGCGGCGGCTTGGCGGGATCGGCACCAAGCTCGGCGAGAATTCGCTCGATGATGCCATCGACAAGCCCGATGTAGCCGAAGTAGAGACCGCTCTGCAGGTGGCCAACGGTGTTGGTGCCGATAACTTTGGCGGGGCGCTTGATGTCGACGCGGCTGAGGCGCGCGGCGCGGTTAAAGAGCGCATCGGCACTGAGTCCGAGGCCGGGCGCGATAGCGCCACCGAGATACTCACCGCGGGCGGAGATCACCTCAAACTTGGTAGCGGTGCCGAAGTCGACCACGATGCACGGGCCGCCATAGCGCTCAAACGCGCCGATGCAGTCCGCAATGCGATCAGCGCCAAGCTCAGTGGGTTGGTCGATGAGCAGCGTCATACCGGTCTTGATGCCGGGCTCGACGAAGAGTGGTTCGACGTGGAAGTACGATTCGCAGACCTGGCGGAGCGTGGAATCGACGGGCGGAACAACAGAGGCAATGATTATGTCCGTGACCTGGTTGGGGGCCATGCCATGCATCTCGAAAAGGTTGACGAAGAAGACGCCGTACTCGTCAACGGTTTGCGCGCGATGCGTGGTCACGCGCCAGTTCGCGGCGAGCTCCGGCTTCGTGCCGTCGAGCCTGTAAAGGCCGAGCGTCGTATTCGTGTTGCCGACATCGAGAGCGAGCAGCATTGTTTCTTTCAGCTATTAGCCTTTAGCTATTAGCTCCTTTCGTGCGTGACCAGAAATCGCTGTCATACTACGCCAGAACCAGTTGTGGTAGGCAAACAGCTAAAAGCTAACGGCTAGGAGCTAATGGCTAGTCTCTAGCGCGCAGTCCGCCGGTTTGCACCGTAACAAGCCCGTCCGCGGTAGCGACGCGCAGAAAACCGTGTTCGTCGAGGCCAGCCGTGACACCCGTGCAGGACTGTGGGCCGTGCACTTCGACGTTGCGACCGCGAATCCACGTGGAAGCTTGCTCCACGTGCGCAAGAATCTCTTTGGCGGCCGCCTCATCAGCAAGGGCGGATGCCTCACGCTCCAAAGATTTTAGCAGGGTGACGAGGAGGGTTTGGCGGCTCATGCGCCGATCCGCTTCCAGGTCGAGCGACGTTGCGGGCGTGGCAAGACCGGACGCAAACTCGCGCTGGTGGACGTTGATGCCAATACCCACAACGGCGTGGGGTAGATTTTTCGATTCTAGATTTGCCTCGACGAGAATGCCACCGGTTTTTCGCGGGCCGATGAGAAGATCGTTGGGCCAGCGCAGATCGACGCTTAATCCGGAGACGGCGCGAATGGATTCGGCGGCGGCCAAGCCCGCGGCCAACGGCAAAAGCGGCAGGCGCGCAGCGGCAATTTGCGGACGGAGAAGCACGCTGACGTAGAGGCCTTCACCGGCAGCAGAGATCCAATTGTGATCGCCGCGTCCGCGCCCGGCCGTCTGCTCATCGGCAAGAAAGACCGAGCCATGCTGCGCACCATCGCGGGCGGAAGCGATGGCGTCGGCATTAGTCGATTCGGTGACGCGGGCAAAGTGCAGCTTGCCGGCGAAGACCGTGCCGGCGAGTTCAGCATCGAGAGCGGCGAGATCGTACATCAGTTCTGTGGCTGCGTGAATTTGTGCGTTGTCTTCATGGGCGTGATCAAAGCCCGTGCGCTTCAAAGACGCGGCCTGTTCGCGGGCTACTCTGTCCCGACTCTGCTGCGATGGTCATGGAGATGTTGACGGCGCGGGCGGATAAGGTGAGCGCGCCAACGCTGACGAAGTCGACGCCGGTCTCTGCGTAGGCGCGCACGGTGTCGAGCACGATACCGCCCGATGCTTCAGTGGGAATCCAGCGGCCGGGCTCAGCGGCGGTCACTGTTTTAATGCGATCGACGGAGCGGCGGACTTCGGCGGGCGTCATATGGTCAAGCAGGATGGCCTCGGCGCCATGTGCGAGAGCTTCCTCAAGCTCCTGCGGGGTGCGGACTTCGACCTGCACGCGCTGGCCCGGCTTGCGCTGAGCGAGGGCGCGCTTGAGAACAGGTGCAATGCCGCCGCCGAGCGCGATGTGATTGTTTTTTACAAGAATTCCCGAGGCAAGATCGATACGGTGATTGGTGCCGCCGCCGCAAAGCACGGCATATTTCTCGAGAGCGCGCAGCCCGGGGACGGTCTTGCGCGTGTCGAGGATGCGGGCGTGCGTGCCCCGAATGACGTCGGCAAATTGCCGCGTGAGCGTGGCGATACCGCTCATGTGCTGGAGCAAATTCAGGATAACGCGCTCGCAACTGAGCAGGACGCGCGCGTTGTGGCGAATGACGGCGAGGACCTGGCCGGCGTGGACGCGCACGCCGTCAAAGATTTCAGGATGACTGACGACTTCGAAGCGGGTTTGCCCCTCAGGGCTTTGATCGAGGCGGGCGTAGATTTCAAAAAAGCGCGGGATAGCGCCCAAACCGGCAACGACCAACTCTTCCCGGGCGATGATGGAGCCGGCAGCGAGCAGATTCGCATCGATAGTCAGATGGGTTGTGGCGTCACGCGAAGCCTGATCCTCAAGCAGCGCCTGCTCCAGTAACGCGTCGATGCGGTGGCTTTTCCAGTCCATGGTTTTCCTGCGGAAAACAGTTCGCAGTAGTTAGTTCACAGTTCGTAGTTCTTAGTTCACAGTTCTCCGGGGTCAGTTCTTCGGCAGCGCGTTGAGCGCGGCCTGAGCCTTTTCGAGCAGCAGGCGGGTTTCGGCTTCCTGCTTTTTGAGGCCGTCGACCACGTGCGCCGGGGCCTTAGCCAAAAAGCCTTCGTTGCCCAGTTGACGCTCTGCTGCTGCCAAGCCTTTTTCATACCTGGCGATATCCTTTGTCAAGCGCTCGCGTTCGGCAGAGACGTCGACGGTGCGCTGGTAGATCACGGCAACATCGAAGTTGGCAGTCGAATGTTTCGACAGGCCGGCGGAGATTTGCTCGACAAAACGGACGTCGCTGACCCGGGCAAGCTTCTCGGTAATGTCGCGGTTCTCTTGGGCGACCTTCTGGAGAGAAGCTTCAGTGCGAAGTTCGATGGGGACGGCGGCCTTCTCCTCGACCCCGATTTCCTTACGATAAGCGCGGATTTCAGTGATCAGCTCTTGAAGGAATTGCATCTCGACTTGGGCGTAAGTATCCCAAGCCGCGCTCACCGAATAGCTCGGTTGGGGGAAGCGCGTCAATGCGATCGACTTCGCCGGCGGGTTTCCGTCGTAGACCGCGTACCAGAGCTCTTCGGTAATGAACGGCATGAACGGCGAAAGCAAGCGCAGAGCGACCTCGAAGACTTGCACCAACGTCGCGAGAGCAGTTTTTGTCTGCGCCTTGTCGGCGGTTTCGGAAAAATCGAGGCGCAACTTTACGATCTCCAGGTACCAGTCGCAGAAGCTGCCCCAGAAGAATTGATAAATGATGCTCGCCGCTTCATCGAAGCGGTAGTTTTCGAGCGATTCATTGACCTTTGCCGCGGTTGCGTGAAGCTCGGCGACGATCCAGCGCGTCTCGAGCGGAGCGTCAGGGGCAGCGGCCGGCATGGAACCCAAAACAGCGGGATCAACCTTGATTCCGATCTCCGCGGCCCTGTCCACGTTCATGAAGATGAAGCGAGCGGCGTTCCATATCTTGTTTGCGAAGGCGCGGTAGCCTTCGGTGCGGGCGATGTTAAAGGCGATGTCGGCGCCGGGCGAGGCCATGGACGCCAGCGTGAATCGGACGGCGTCGGTTCCGTACTGCCTGACGATCTCAATGGGGTCAACGACGTTGCCCTTAGTCTTGGACATTTTTTCGCGGTTGGCGTCGCGAATGAGGCCGTGAATATAGACCTCTCTGTATGGAACGGATTCGGCGAGTGGGCGCGGGCTGCCGTCCGGCATGGGCACATCGCGCGAGAACCAGCATCCGAACATGATCATGCGCGCGACCCAGAAAAAGAGAATGTCGAAGCCGCAGATGAGAACACTGGTCGGGTAGAAGGCAGCAAACTCGGCCAGCGTTTCAGGCGTGATGTTGGGCCAGCCGAAGACGGAGACGGGCAGAAGCCCGGAGGAGAACCATGTGTCGAGAACGTCGGTCTCCTGCGTGAGCGTTGCAGACCCGCAGTGCGCGCAGGCCGTGGGGTCTTTTTGGCCGGGCTCGGGCACCGTGGTTTTACGACATTCAGAACAGTGCCATGCGGGAATCCTATGGCCCCACCAGAGCTGACGCGAGATGCACCAGTCATGGATGTTGATCATCCACTCGAGGTAGATCTTCTCGTAATTCTCTGGCGTGATACGGATGGCCTTGTTCCCACTTGAATCGGGCTTGACGGCGGCGATGGCCAGCTCGGCAATGGATGCGCCGCCTGCATTCGGTTGCTTCTTGACGGCGATGAACCACTGCGTGGAGAGGCGCGGCTCAACGACCGTTTTGCAGCGGTCGCAATGGCCAATGTTGTTCGTGTACTCCTTTACTGCGGCCAGAAGCCCTTGCTCTTCAAGGTCGTGGACGATGTGCTTGCGCGCGACGTAGCGGTCGAGGCCGGCGTAAGGTCCGCCTTCGGTATTGATGTGGGCGCGGTCGTCCATCACGTTGATCGAAGGAAGATGATGGCGCTCGCCGAGCGCGAAGTCATTGGGATCGTGCGCGGGGGTGACTTTTACTGCACCGGTGCCGAACTCGCGACTGACCCACTCATCGAGGACAATTGGAATTTCGCGATTCAGGAGCGGCAAGCGCAGCTTTTTGCCGTGGAGATGGGGATAGCGCTCGTCTTCCGGGTGAATGGCGACGGCCGTATCTCCGAGCATAGTTTCAGGGCGCGTCGTGGCAACAGTCAAAAACTCGCCAGAATCCTTGCCGTCGGCGCTGAGAACCGGATACTTGATCTCCCACAGATGGCCCTTGTGCTCGGAGTGGATGACTTCAAGATCGCTGACGGCGGTTTGGCACCCGGGGCACCAGTTGACGATGTACGCGCCGCGGTAAATGAGGCCCTGATGGTAAAGGCGGACGAAGGCCTCGCGTACGGCAACCGACAGGCGCTCGTCCATGGTGAAGTACTCGCGTCCCCAGTCAACGGAGACTCCGAGGCGCTTCATCTGGTCAAGGATGGCCCCGCCGTAGTGCTTCTTCCATTGCCAGACTCGCTCGACGAAGGCCTCGCGGCCGAGATTCTGGCGTGAAGTGCCTTCCGCGGTCAGTTGGCGCTCAACCAGCATTTGCGTGGCGATGCCGGCGTGGTCGGTTCCGGGGACCCACAAGACCCTTCGCCCAAGCATGCGCCGCCAGCGGACGAGAATATCGATTTCGGTGTGCTCCAGCATGTGGCCCATGTGGAGGTAACCGGTAACGTTGGGCGGTGGCAGCAGCACGACAAAGGCCTGCCCGGCCGGGCCTTGGTTTTGGTATGCGGCGGACGGTGTGGGCTGCTCAAAGAGCTCTTCGCGGACCCAGTAGGCGGCCCAGTGATCTTCAATGGCGGTGGGGTCGTAGGCTTTGGGCAGGTCGTGGGGCATTTTTTATTTGTTGAGCCCCCGGTGATTTTGGGAAAACACCCGTGCAAAAAGGGGTTTCAAAGCGTGGGGACTACACCTCAGGTTAGCAGACGGAGAGCACAGCGACGGCCGGGGCAGAGAGTGGAGGAATCGCGGGTTGTAAATGAAAAGGCCGCACTCGATTTGAGCGCGGCCTTTTGACTTTCCCGACGAGGTTGCGATCAGAACGGATTCAGCTTGGCCAGGCCCTTCTTCTTTTTCTTCTTGCTGGAAGAGTCTTCGCTCAAGTCGACTTTTGGCTTCTTGGGTTTGCCGTTGGAGGCGGTCTGCGTGACCGGCTGAGCGGGGTTCTCGCCGGGTTTGATGTCATTGACCTGGAGAGGCGCTTCAGCAGGTTTTTCAGAAGCCGGCAGGACGGTGCTAGTCGGGCCGACCGGCTTGACGATGGCGTTGGGATCGGCGGCGGCAGTGTTGCTGGGCGCGTTCACCACCTCGACGCCGACGCCGGTGCCTTCACCGGGCGCCTGCATTTGCAGCGGAGCAGTGGACGGCTGATCGCTGCGCGGCGGCTCGTTGGGACCGGTGGGAGTGATGGCCGCAGCAGGAGCTGCCGGCTTGCCCTGGTTCATCGCATCCATAAAGACGGTCTTATTTTGTTCGGTAACCTGGGGTGCGAGCGTGCGCGTGGGGTCGTCGAGAGTAGGCTCGCCGACGTGCACAGCCTCAACGACCGTGGGACCGCGCTTGATGATCCCAATCATGGTGTCGGTAAAGTGGAGCGGCTGGCGGCTGCGTTCCTCGGCGTCGCTTTCTGCAATCGCCGCCTGCGTGGGCTCGGGAACGGTGCGATTCATCGCCACGAGGCGGTCGCGGGCATCCTCAACATGGGGCGCCATGGGATAGCGTGTAATGACCTTCGCGTAGGCCGCCGCGGCCTTGTCTTCGTAGACGGAACGCATACGCTCTTTCACGGCGCCGTTCAGTCCGGGAGCCATTTCGATGTTGTGTGCCTCACCGGCATAGGCGTCGCCAATATCGATGAGCACCTGGTCGCTCTTGGAATAAAGAGGATAAGAATCGGCTACCGTGTCGAGGCGGGCGATGGAGGCAATGTAGTCATCGCGGGTCTCATAGTAGCTACCGATCTGGAACTCGCGCTCGGCCAGAACTTCCTGCACGTCGCGCAGCCTTTGCTTGGCGCGCGGGATGAGAGTTGAATCAGGGAACATGTTGATCATTTCCCGATACTCTCTCTCGGCTTGCTCGGCGTTGGTAAAGTCGCGGTCGGGCTTTTCCATCTGCTCGTAATAGATGTCGGCCACTTTCATCTTGGCTTCTGCTGCCTCGGGGACATTGGGGAAGAAGGTGATGAAGTCCTCGTATTCAGCCTCGGCCTGGGTGAGGGCGGCGGAGCCGCCTTCTTTGAACCAGGTGTCACCGACCGACAGCTTGGCGCGCATGCGGTATTCCGACTCGGGATAGGTGTTGAGCATGGTTTGCAGATCGAGCCGGGCGACGTCATAGCGGCCCTTCTTCATGGCGACCATGGCCTTGTCGTAAAGCTCCTTGTCGGGCTGCTTGGATTGCACGCCGGCCAGCGGATTGGCGTTCAAGTCGTAGGGCTTTTTCTGCTTTTTCTGCCTTTTGTACTTCGGGTGCTGGACGTCGTCCTGGTTCTGGGCGGAGTTCTGGTTCTGGGCTTCTGCTGCAATTCCGCTGAAGAACAACGCCAGAACAGCAATCGCCACAATTCTGAGAGACAACCGGTTCATACCACCTCTTGGGAGGAGGACCCTGGGGTGGGCCATCCGCAACTTGCATGCTCGTTTTAGTGAATTTTACTCTTTCCAGCCGATACTCTGCTGGCAATGATCCGGTCATCGGCCTCGCGAGCGGCTGCCAGCAGCGCACGGGCATCGCGCTCCGGTTCGCCGGCGCCGAAGACGGCGTTACCGGCGACGAGCAGCTCTGCTCCAGCTTGGACGACAGCGGCGACGGTGTCGTGAGCCACGCCGCCATCGACTTCAATTCTGAAGTCGAGATCGAGATCGCTGCGGAGTTCGACGAGGCGGCGGATCTTGTTCAGAGAAAAGGGGATAAACTCCTGGCCGCCGAAGCCCGGATTGACGCTCATGATGAGTACATGGTGGACCATGGGCAAAATGTCGATGAGGAGATCGACGCGCGTGGCCGGATTGAGAACCACGCCGGGCTTCATGCCGTGGTGAAGAATCATCTCCAGCGAGCGGTGCAGGTGGGTGCAGGCCTCGTAGTGAACGCTGAGCCAATTGGCGCCCGCGTCGGCGAAGGCGGCGATGAACTCGTTGGGGTTATCGATCATCAGGTGGCAATCGAGCGGCAGCCGGGTGAACTTGCGCAGGCTGGCCACGACGGGCGGACCGATGGTGATATTGGGGACGAAGTGGCCGTCCATGACGTCGACGTGGATGGCGGTGCCCCCGCCGCGCTCGGCCGCGGCCACCTGGTCGGCCAGGTGGGCAAAGTCAGCGGAGAGAATAGATGGCAGCAGCTCGACCATGGAATGAAGCGCAACTCCTTGCGGAGACAGTTTATCAGCCGCTGTGGGAAGCGGGAATGTCTACGCAGATGCGGGAAGCGCTGCAAGAGAAAGGGTCAGCACGGTGATGTCGTCCTGCTGGCCGAAGTTGACCGCCGCATCGGCGATCTGCTGAGGCGCGCGCGAGCTGACCTGACGCGTGCGCTCAAAGCCGAAGAGCTCGCCCACTGCGTTGCGCGCTTCCACCACGCCATCGGACAAGAACGTGAGCTTATCTCCCGGCGCGAGCTGGAGAGACGATTCGGCGTAGTCGGCAGCTGCGTCCACGCCAAGAGGAAGACCAGCGGGAATTTCGATCTCCTGGCCGTTGCGATACGGCGGCAACTGGCCGGCGTTGGCGATGAGCAGGACTCCGGTGGACGCGAGGTCGGCGCAGAGGCAGGTGGTAAAGCCTTCGATGCCACTGTTGCGGAGGGCTGCGTTCAGTTCTTGGAGCACAGCAGCAGGACGAAGATCATCGCAGCGATCGGCTGCGCCGAGCAGCAACGCGGAGGTGAGCGCGGCGGCCACGCCTTTGCCGCTGACATCGCCGAGCAGTACGCGCTGGGCGCCGTTCGGCAAAGCGCGGCACAGATAGAAATCTCCGCCGACTTCGTGTGCCGGCAGAAAAGCCGAACTGACGGTAACTCCGGGCGTGACCTGCATTTTGTCGGGAATGAGCAGATGCTGCACCTGGCGTGCGGCAGTGAGTTCGCCGCGCATCTCGGCACGCTCGTCGGCAGCGATCCGCTGCTGATGGAAGATGTGGCCGAATAGGGCGACAATCAGACAAACGATGGCGAGTGACATCAAGTTTTGCACCGGGCCTCGCCAGGTTTCGCGGTTAAAGATCACCTGCTGGAGTTGGAACCACCCCTCAATGACCGCCCAGACGGCGCAGAGCGCAGCGACCGTGCGCATGCGCCTCGAGAGCTGGGTCCACGGCCAGAATGCTAAAAATGGCGCGGTGCACGCGAAGGTCCAGATGCACCAGATGGGCTTGAAGCACGTGACCTGAACGAAGAGCGAGAGCGGAAGCGCTTCTCGCACTGGGAGCAGGACCGGTAAAACCGATCCGACAAAGATGAATACCCATGCGGCAAAAACTACCCAGTAAACGGCGGGAACCCGCCGCTGGCCCAGGGCAAAGTTCACGCGAACCAGTGCCCATGACTCAAACATCGAAAGCCCGAAGAGAGTGGACTGCAGGTAGCTGGGGTAGTTATCAAAAAAAAAGGAACCCATCATGCTGAGGCGCGTGATGCCCACGGCCGCGCAGTAGAGTCCCAGCCAGAACGCAGCTTTTTGCGAGCGATCGAAGAAGAAGAGCCCGAGCAGAAAAAGGCCTGCGGTGCCAATGACAAGATAGCCGGAATACGCGGGCACCAGCTCCCTGAGGTTTTCGCCGCGTTGAGCCTCGATAAGCTGCTCGGTGAACGGGACATCTGTGACATAGACATACACCGGACGGCCAGGCGTGTCGCCGGGCGGAAGCGGGTACTGGGCTACGCGCACATCGATTGTGTGTATAGAACCGCCGGCAAAGGCGGCGATGGGGAAGAGCGGGTAATTGTCCACTTTTTCGACCGGCCGGCGGTCAAAATAGACTTGCTTGCTCCCAGCGGTATTGGAGCCGATCACGAGCGCCGGATGCTGGATTCCGGTCATGTCGAGGGCCCCGCGGCAGCGCACCCAAACCACGGTGGCGTCGCCTGTCATGTGGTATTCGCTGTAGGGCCGTGCGTCACTGGGGTCGGCGACAGCGGCAGTCCAGGCGGGCTTGTCGCCGAGCCAATAGATGCACTGGCTATCAGGGACTCTGACAAATGGTCCGTTCTGACCGTCGAGAGCGCTGGGCAACGCTATGAGCAGGACGACCAACCAATTTCGCATTTCAGAACTCCGCAAGGAGATTGCCGAATCATCTTTGAAAAGGGACTCGAACGAATGATAGTCCGTGGGGGACGCGCGCGGCGAAGGATTTATTGGTGCACCGGTCAGGCCTTAGGCAGCGGAGCAATCGCTTTTGCGGCCACACGACCGATGCCACGAAGGATGGATTTAGTGGGCCAATGGTTTTCAGCGTCAGGGAAAAAGATTTCGCCGGCGCGCTTTGCTTCGGGCCGGAAATACCAGCGCTTAAGCAGCGCAAGATGACCCTGACGAGTGGCGGATGAGGGCGGGCCAGCCGAAGCAGATAGCTCTCCGAGCACGTCTTCGAGGCGCGATTCGAGAACGCCGCGAGCGAGCTTGGGCGATCCGGGCGCTTGCATTGCGGCTTGCGGGTCCGCGGCGCTGCCGTCGCTGCGGCCTTCTCCGAGTTTTTCTGCTTCCTCGCTCCCTTGCTCCCTTGCTCCCTGCTTTTCTATTCGCAGCTTTTCCGTCGCTTCCGGAATCGCCTCAATTGCCAGCGGCTGCGCGAAGAGCGACGTTGACCCGGACTGCTCGTTCTGAATGCGCATCCCCAAAGTCGAAAATACGGCAGGGCCACGCAAACGGCCGTTGTCAAACAGAAAGACGGCCACTTCGTCGAGGTCCGCCGAGGCCTGAACGATGAGAGCGCGGAGTTGGCTGAGAGGGCGGACCAATTCGGCCGCGAGAGCGCGCACGCTCTCAACGTGCTGCACTTGCGCGTGAAGCGAAGCGGCGGATTCAAAGGCGAGATCTGCCGAGGCCTTGTCGCGCTCAGCACGGAGGGTGATGAGGCGGCTTTCGCCGCGCGTGGCGAGAAATCTTTCCACCGCCGCGGACTCCTCGGCGTAGCGATCATCGGTGCAGCCTTTGAAGCAAGGCGCGAGGCACATCTTCATTTCGGAGTAGACGCAGCCGGGATAGCTCGGGTCGGGCGCGAGTTCGAAGGTACAGCGGCGGAGCAAGAAGAGCTTGAGCATCTCTTCGGAGAAGCGTTCGGCGGCGGCTCTCGACGGGAATGGCCCATAAGCCCAATCGGCCTCGCGCAGGCTGGGCCGGTGCGTCACAGTGACGCGCGGGTAGGGGTTGCTGCCGAGAAAACGGACGAAGGCCGGGTGGCGCATGTGCATTCTTTCTAACGCTCTTGAGCCAAAGATCTCCTCCAAAAGGGAAAACTGCGCGAGCAGAGACTCAAACTCTGAGCCCGTGAGCTGCCATTCGATGCGGCGAACGAGGCCGGCGAGGTGCAGCCGGCGCGGATGCTTTGCGGAGGGCTGCAAAAGACGTTCCAGACGGGAACGAAGATTGGGTGTGCGGCCAATGTAAGGCTCGGCGTGTGCGTCTGCGCCATAGAGGGCAAAGACCGCCGGTAACTGTGGCAGTTGGGCGAGCGCGGACTTGGCATCGACCGGATCGAAGGGTGTCTGATTCCACCTGGTGGAAGTGGACTGGTCCCCGGATTGGAATTCATTTGGCACGGACCCGGCTCACCTCGTAACGCAGGTCACAATTACACGTGTTCAGTGAAATTCTACGGCTGCGCAGGTACATCGAGGCTAATTCGACCGCTCATTAACGGACAACTATCCATTCCGCGATCGCGTCTAACAAAAGTGATACCGCAGTACGTGGAGGTGGTATCTTGAAACGCTTTGCAGCGGTTTTGCTTGCAGTTTTTGTTCTTGGTTTGACGGCAAGTGCTTCGGCAATCCAGAATCCGCCGACGCCGACGCAGCCCTCCCCCGCAAATCTCCACGCGTCTGTCACCCTCCCCCCAGGAACCAAAATTGAATTGGTTGTGACGCGCCCGGAGTGGGCGCAGTCCGCCAAGAACGGCGACACAGTCTACGCCCAGACCTCGTTTCCAGTCGTCGCCGGCGGCAGCATGGCCATTCCCGCGGGTACCTATGTTGAAGGAACGATTGAAGACGTGACGAAGCCGACACGCAAGCTCGAGCACGCGGAGATTCAGGTGCTATTTACCAAGATTATTTTTGCAAGCGGCTACACGGTGGTGCTGCCCGGCGGAGCAACCGGGATGCCTGCGTCGCCGATGCCTGGCGAAACTCTGATTGCGATCACGATCCAGGTGACGACGGCGAACGATCTGCTGCTCGATAACGGCTCCGAAGTGGAGATGACACTGGGCGCGCCGCTCGAGTTGGACGCAAAGCAGATTGCCCAATCGATTCCGCTTTCGCGCGTGCCGGCACCGGGACAGCTCCAATCGGCCACTCTCTGCCGCGACACGCCCAGCAGTCCCGGCTCTCCCGGAACGCCCGATACGGTGATTCCCGGATCGCCGGGCACGCCCGACATCACAATCCCCGGTGGGCCTGGAATGCCCGACACGACAATTCCGGGAACTCCGGCCACACCCGATACAGTCATACCCGGAAGCCCGGGAACACCGGGTGATCCTGGGTATACTTGCCCGGCCAGGCCGCTCGTCATCTCGTGTGCTCCTGTCCTCACCAACCAGTCAACGCAAAATGGTCAGCCTGTGGCGGCATGTTGAAGCGCCGCTTTTTTGATTGAACTGCGCCTTGGAAGGAACTCGGTCTTATGTTTGTAGAATCCATTACCGCACTCATGATTGCCTCACTCACGATGGGACAGACTCCGGTTCCCGCAATGGAAATTGCACCGCCTGTAACGCAGAGTGCTCCAGCGCAAAATGTTCCGGCTCCAGCTCCGGCCAGCCAAACATTGCCTGCGCCTTCGTCACCGGCCATCGTCGTTCCAATCGGCACCGCAATTCAGCTCACGCTGATGAGCGCCGTGAAGAGCAAATCGACGACGGCCGGAGACACCGTGCGCGCGGTTGTGGCTTTCCCTGTGACGATCGGGACGCAACTCGCAATTCCCGCGGGAACCTTCGTGGACGGCAGTGTCATCCGCGTGACCGCGCACCCTGCGAGCGGCCAGAAGCCGTCGTTCCTCGTACATTTCACGCGCCTGGTCTTTTCCAATGGCTACTCAGTGACGTTGAATGGCGAAAACACACAGGCGTTGCTGTTGCCGGCGGACGCCAGTTTGCCTGCGAATGAAGTGGCGGAGTTGACGCCGCTGCGCTTGCCGGGGATGCATTTTGCCATGGGTGAAGGCCAGGAGCCGACGCTGCCGCCGCTTCCGCAGGTCGGCCCTCCGAAGGGCCTTATCATCGGACTCTCGCTGGGAGGCACTGCAGCTCTGGTGATTCTGGGTGTAATCGGGGCCCATCACAGCGCGAACAACACGGATTTCGTGCTCTACGATGCCGGCTGGCAGTTCCAGATGGTTCTCGACAGCCCGATAACTCTCGACTCGGCACAGGTTGCAGCGGCGGCCTCGACTCTGACCACAAACTAGCGGGATTCGAGGCCCTACTGCAATCGAACAAGCTCGGCGACGGCGCTCAGACGCCGCTCGGCTTTTCTCTGCCCCGCGAAAGCTGGTATGCTGCGTGGTCTATAGAAAATCGAATTACGGCGAGGAGAACGGCGATGTGGTTTTTGGGCATGGATGTGGGAACGGGCGGAACACGCGTGGTCGTCACGGACGCAGCCGGCAAGCTAATGGGATCGGCGTCCAGCGAGCACGCGCCGTTTCGCGCCGAGCATCCGGGGTGGGCGGAGCAGGATCCAGAGGACTGGTGGCGCGCGGCGCGGGATGCGATTCGCGGAGCACTGGCAGCAACGGCGGAGCCGCGAGAGCCGATTGAGGCCATCGCGCTCACCGGCCAGATGCACGGCGCCGTGATGCTCGATGAGGCAGGCGTGGTGCTGCGGCCGGCGCTCATCTGGTGCGACACACGCACGCAACCCGAGTGCGACTGGCTGACAGAAAAGATTGGCTACGAGCGTCTCATCGAGCTCACCTGCAATCCGGCGCTGCCCAACTTTACGCTGACCAAGCTGCTGTGGGTCAAGGTGAACCAGCCGGAGATCTTCGCAAAGATCCGCCACGTGATGTGCCCCAAGGACTACGTGCGCTATCGGCTGACGGGCGAGTTTGCCATTGACGTGCAGGAAGCCAGCGGAACGCTGCTGCTGGATGTGACGCACCGGCGCTGGTCGCGCGAAATGGCCGAAGTGTCAGGAATCGACATGAGCTGGCTGCCCAAGCTGTACGAGTCGCCAGAGATTTGCGCGCGGATCAGCGAAAAGGCGGCAGGGCTGACGGGACTCGCGGCCGGCACGCCGGTGGCGGCGGGTGCGGGCGATCAGGGCGCGGGCGCAGTGGGCATGGGCATTCTGCAGCCGGGCAGCGTGTCGGCGACGATTGGAACTTCGGGAGTTGTTTTCGCCGCGACGGCGGCTCCAACAAAGGATCCGAAGGGCCGCTTGCACACGTTTTGCCACGCGGTACCCGGCCTGTGGCACGTGATGGGCGTAACGCAGAGCGCGGGTTTGAGCTTGAACTGGCTGCGCGGAGCGTTTTTCGCCGGGCAGAGCTACGACGTGCTGAGCGATGGCGCGGAGAAGGTTCCACCGTGTTCCGACGGATTGGAGTGGGCGCCGTATCTGCTTGGCGAACGCACACCGCATCTCGATCCCGATGTCCGCGCAGCGTTTGCGGGCATCGGTGTGCAGCACACAGGGGCGCATTTTGTGCGCGCGGTGCAGGAGGGCGTCGCCTACTCGCTTCAAGACACGTTCACCCTCTTTCACGAGCTGGGCATTCCGGTTACCGGCATTCGTCTGGGCGGTGGCGGTGCGCGCGGAGCGCTGTGGCGGAAGATTCAGGCCGGCATCTACGGCCAGGCGGTAGAGATTCTGGTGGCCGAAGAGGGCGGTGCGTTTGGCTGCGCATTGATGGCCGGCGTGGGTGTGGGGCACTGGAAGAATCTTGACGAAGCGTGCGGCCAGGCGATTAGAGTTGCAGAGCGGATTGAGCCCGACGCCGTGTATATGACTGCCTACAAGGCCGGCTACGCGCGGTGGAGAAAGCTCTATCCGGCGTTGCGAGGCTTGAGAAACTAGACGCTTACGGCTTCAGCAGCCGGGAGCTGGAAGTCGGCGAAAGCGAATCCGTCGCGGGTGACGACTTCTCCTGTTGCGACAGGCAGCGGCGCCGAGAACATGGGCCCGGCGTAGACGCAGGTGTGGAACTCGCCACGCTCGCCGCAGGGATCGGCTTCAGGCGGCAAATCGCGTAACAAATCCAAATCGAATTCGCGGCCGGCAAAGGTGGCGGGAAGTTGCTTTGTGTCTACGCAGGAGAGGCGCGCGCGCAGGCCGCCTGCGATCATCTCGAGGGCCAGAGCGCTTGTCGGGATTTTCCAAAGCGGGAAAAGCGGCTCGAGGCCGGTGGGAGCGAGCTGCTTGATGCGATACGACCGCACATCTTCAAGGAAGAGATCGCCGAAGGCCACAGCGTCAATTTTCTCGGCGACGGCTCGCGCACAAGCCTCGGCCATGCGCTGCTCGTAGACTTCATTCGGGCACGGCCACGGAAACGGGACGATCCAGAGCTGAAGCCCGGCGGCAGCGGCCTGGGCTTCAAGGACTGTGCGGCGTACGCCGTGCATGGCAACGCGGTCGAATGCTGAGTTCAGCGTGGTCAGAAGGCCGCAGATTTCGATGGACGGATCGCGGCGCAGGACATGCAGGGTCCACGCGCTGTCTTTGCCGCTGCTCCAGGAGAGAAGAACGCGCTTCATTGAGTAATGATAGCCGTCCGCGCTACCCAACTTGCTTACTTCGCGAAGAGCGTCAGATCGATGCTGTCGGCCATCGCCTTGTAGCCCGCGTCTTTCGGATGAAGATGATCGCCTGAATCGTATGCCGGGTTGAAGTGAGTTGGATTCGCCGGATCCTGTGTCGCCTTGTCGAAATCGGCCACACCGTCGAACGTACCGCTTGAGCGAATCCAATCGTTGACCGCCTCGCGAATCTGCTCGCCTTTGTCGGAGTAGTAGCCCGCGCCACCATACGGCGTGAGCGTCGCCCCGATGGCCTTGATGCCGTGCTCGTGCGCGTCGTCGGCGATTTGCTTGAGCGCCATCTCTAACTGCGCCGCGGTAATGTCGTCATACGGATTCGCGAGATGCGCCAGCCGTCCAATGTCGTTGATGCTTTCAAGCACGATGACGTAGCGTACGCCGCTTTGCGAAAGAACGTCGCGGTCGACGCGCGAGAGCGCGCTGGGGCCGGCCACTTCGTTCAGCACGCGGTTGCCGCCGATGCCGACGTTGAGGACGGATACATTCTTCAGGTTGGGATCGGCGTTGAGCCGCGCCGCCAGAAGGTCGGGCCAGCGAAGATTGGCGTTGTGCGTGGAGAGAGCGCCGTCGGTGATGGAGTCGCCGAGTGTAACGATAGCTTGCGAGCCGTCGACGGCCTGCACATCAATGCCATCAAGGAAGTACCAGGAAAAGATCTTCGTTGCTTCAGGCAGATCCGGCGCGGTGGACATATCGCCGTTGGCAATGAAGTTATCCTGGTCCCCGAAGGAGTGGTAGGTCTTGGTGCGCATCACCTGCGAGGGAATATAGAAGCTGACGACGAGATCGGAGAGCGGCTGCACTGCAAAAGCAATGGGATCGGAGAAAAGCTCGGCGCCGGGCGGAATGTTGACGGAGGTCGCTCCGCCGAAGGTGATGGCGTGATCGGATCCGGGTTGAATTGCCGCGCCGCCGGCGCTCGAGGCCACATGTGCATCGTTGACGATCAGCGGATCGGTTCCATATGCGTTGGTAAAGCGCACGCGAATCTGTTCGCCGCCGGCCGAGATGTGGACGATCTCGCGCAGGGTGGTGCCGCTGAACGGGCGGACGTTGAATCCGCCGTCGGCCACCATGGGAGCAGTGGCCCACGTACCCACCCACTGCGGGTGCGGCGCACTCTGCGCTAGAGACAAAGCGGGAACGGCAAGAAAGAGAACAGCAAGGCGGCAGCAGCGATTCAACATGAGTTGGTTCTCCTCAAAGGCTGGATGAATTTGAGCGAACGATCAATTAGTGCAGATCAATGTCGGCGGTGAGCGGAGTGTTCTCGCTGGAATCGCCGACGCGAATCACGAATTTACCGGGATCGATAATCCATTTTTGGGCGGGCTCATCCCAGTAGCTGAAGGCGCGCGCATCGAGGCTGATGGTCACGTTGTGCGTCTCACCGGAATCGAGACGGACTTTGGCGAAGCCCTTCAATTCGCGCTCTGGGCGGTCCACTTGCGCGGAGGGGTCAGACACATAGAGTTGGGCCACTTCAGCGCCGGCCGCGCTGCCTGTATTGGTGACGTCGAAACTGACGTCGACCGTGGACCCCGACTTGGCTGAGGCGGGAACTTTGAGATTCGCGAATTTGAACGTGGTGTAGCTCAGGCCAAATCCGAACGGAAATAGCGGATGCTTGCCGGTGGTGGTCCAATAGCGATAGCCGACCATCAGTTTGTCGCCGTATTTGATGTGTTCGATGGTGTAGTCGAGCGGCTTGCCGTCGGTGCCGATGGTGTGGAGCGTGGTGTTGTCCTTGGGATCGCCGTAGTACCACTTCGATGATGGATTGTCGTCCCAACTGCGGTCGAAACTGACGGGCAGTTTGCCCTCAGGATCGTGCTGTCCGAAGAGAATCTGCGCGACGGCCGTGCCGCCTTCCTGGCCGGGATACCAGGTATGGAGCAGGACCGGAACTTTATCGAGCCAGCGGCTCAAGTCCATGCCGCCTCCGCCTGTGAGCGTGACGATGGTGCGGGGATTGGCTGCGGCGATTTGCTCGACAAGAGCGTCCTGGCCCGGCGGCAGTGTGAAGGTACGGTCGGCGCCCTCATGTTCCGTCTTCGGGTCGAAGCCGACGGAGACAACAACCACATCAGCATTCGCAATGGCCTTCATCTGGTCGGGCGAATCGGGCATGCCTGCGCTGTAGAAGACATGCGTGTTGGGGCCGAGCAGGTTCGCGATCCCGGTGAGGATGCTGACTGGCTCAAACGCACGAGACTCCGACGAGCCTCCGCCGCCGGGGACTGCCGGATAAGCATCGGGGCCGATGATGGCAATGTTCTTGATTTTGGCGGGATCGAGCGGCAGCAGATTCCCCTCGTTCTTGAGCAGCGTGATGCTTTCCAGCGCTCCTTGAAGGGCGACGGCGCGATCGGCGACCGAGTACGTGGAGTTTGCGGGATCAAACTGCGGACGATCTGTCCAGCCGTAGCGCAGCTCGGTGCGGAAGATGCGCAAAAGATGCTCGTCGATAGTGGATTCTTTTACCTGGCCATTCTGCACGGCGGGGATGAGGTTCTTCGCGTTCATGAATTTCGGGCTGGGCATTTCGAGATCGAGGCCGTTGTTGACCGCGGCGACGCCATCGTAGGTTGCGTCCCAATCGGACATGAGAACGCCCTGGAAATCCCATTCACCCTTGAGCAATTTGAGATTGAGGAAATCGTTCTGCGTGGAGTGGATGCCGTTGACCAGGTTGTAGGAGTCCATCACCGCATCAACGTGAGCCTTGGTGACAGCCGCCTCAAACGCGGGCAGATAAATCTCGCGCATGCTGCGTTGGTCGATATCTACGTCGGCGTTGTGGCGGTTGAACTCCTGATCGTTGAGGACGAAGTGCTTTACGGTAGCGGCAACGCCCTGGGACTGCAAGCCTTCAATGTAGGGGACCACGAGAGAAGCGTTCAGGAAGGGATCCTCTGAAAGGTATTCGAAGTTGCGCCCGCTGACTGGTGAGCGCGCGATGTTGACGCCGGGTCCGAGCAGGAAGTTGACGCTTCGGGCGCGTGCGTCGCGGCCCAGGCTTTCGCCAAGCTTGCGGGCGAAATCGGTGTCCCATGTGGCGGCCAGCGCAGCGCCACCTGCATAGGCCGTCGTCGGTCCAAAGGTGCGCACGCCGACAGAGGCATCGGACATTTTGAAGCGCGGCAGCTCGATGACGGGCATGGGTCGCGTAAACATGTTGTCGACGCCGCCAAGGAGCTCGACCTTCTGCTCCAGCGTGAGCTTCTCGATCATGGCGTGAGCCTGCGCTTCGATGGCGGGTGAATCGGGCACGGGAGCCTGGGCTGAAACGGCGAGGCTGGTTGCTAGGAAAATTGTGGAAGCGATAGAGAAAGACGAGAAATGAGGGTGCAAACGAAGAGATTTCATAACGCGGCAACGTTAGCGCATTGAGCCTCCGGATGTACAGTGCATGGTGTGCGTTACTGGCGGATTTCCGGTCGCTGCTCCCGGAAAATCGAATCTTTCGCAGGAGCGACCAATCGTCAGAGAGGTGAATCTAACCGGCATGTCGGAGGTTCCGGCAGGCCATGCGCGTTCGCGCACCCCAAGATCGATTTGACCGTTCGGAGATTCCGCAGGCTCCGAGATAGCGTCCACCGCAACCCCTTGAGCCCGGCGGTGTCTTATCTTATAAAGGAAGTAGCTTGAGCCCCCCCGACATTCAGTGAAGGTCCCAGCACCGGGAGGTCGATGCTGCGATGCGTTTTCCCCGCGCGTTGTTCATTTGTCTGGCAGGATTTGTCGCGCTGACACAGGCGTGCCCAAGCGGACGGGCGCAAGGCGCTCTGCTGCTGGAGGACGCCGCTGGCTTCTCCAGTGTTCTCTCGCCGTCGGGGCACGTTGCACTGTATTTCGCCCGCATCTGCGCTGATACTCCCACGCGTCTCCGGCGCTGCGGCCCTGGCGAACTGGGCACGGTGATCTCCCGGTACGAAGGAATCAAAGGCCACGATTGGCTGGCCATACCGCTTCTCCCTCACCTGTACGCGATTGACGACCCCTTGGCGGTTCCGTCACGGGTGGACCACAAGACGGTTGCGGAGCTGCGTCAGACCTATCACGACGCGGAATTGACGGTCCTGGGCAGCGATGTGCCGAAGGGCGGACGCCTGATGCCGGGGTGGAATCAACTGGTGGGAATGGCTTATGAGCGTCGCATCTACGCGTTCAGGCTTGAAACCACCCCGGAACAGGACGACGGCCTGATCACCCGCATGAACGACAGCCTGAACATCTCACATTTCAACTTCTTCTATAGGAATTGCGCCGACTTTGTCTCCGGCATTTTGAACATCTATTTCCCGGGCGCTTTCAAGCGCAACATCCTTCCAGACGCTGGAATTACCATGCCCTGGCAATCCGCGTACCAGCTCGAGCGCTACGCGCGGAAACATCCGGAGCTCCATTTGCAGTTGATGGAAATTCCGCAGATTCCTGGCTACCGCCGAGAGAGCGGACGGAGTAAAAGCCTGGCCGGTTCGCTGGTGTTCACCGGTGATGTACTTCCTCTGGCTCTTCTGGATCCATATGTCGCCGCCGGCGTGATTGTCGATTACCTGATTTGGGGCCGCTACGCTCTCGAGCGGCAACACGCTCAGGTTCTCTCGCCGAAGACGATGGCTATCCTGGCAGGTTCTGCGAACCCCAGGCTCGCCAAAAAGACGGCGGGCGGCGAGGCCCTTGAGGCCAACGCAACCGGGCAAGCGCACCGCTAAATCCGCCCGACAGCCCCGAGCGTTCAAAGCGGTTCTCCAGCAAAATCAGGAATTTGCATTGTGACTCGAATCACAGGTAGGGGTGAATAATGTCACTGCCCCTCCCTGCCTGCGAAGCGCACACTCAGAGTCCAATGAGCGAGATAGCAATGGACCCCGGAGGTAGAGCGTGAGTTTCGATCAAGGACTGAAAACGATTGTGGTGGCGACTGGCCTCGATGGCCAGGCAGAGGCGGCGCTGGAATACGCACGCAAGCTGGCCACAAATTACGGCGCGCGCATCGTTTTGGCGCATGGACTCGATCCCATGGAATACGCCGCGGTGGACGGGTTGCCGGGAAGCGTGGCGAGCCACCTGACCGCAAAGGCGCGCGAAGTGCTCGATAAGATGGTCGGCGAGTTGCTGCGGGAAGGAATTCACAGCCATTCCGAAGTGCGGCAAGGGGCCGTTGCGGAGATGCTGGTGGATGTGGCGCGGCAGTACGAGGCCGGGCTGATCGTGATTGGTACCAAAGGGATGGAAGGCGTCGGGCCCGTCGTGGTGGGCGCCATTGCGGAACAACTGGTCAGGTTGGCGCCGTGTCCGGTGCTGGCCGTGGCTGCGGACTGGAATGCGGGCTCTCATCGGCCTGCGCCGGGTGGACCGGTTTTGCTGGCCGTGGAGCGCAACGAATCGGCCACTGCAGCAGCAGCTACGGCATATTCGCTGGCAGTTACTTTTCAGCGGCCGCTACTGTTACTGCACGTTCGTACCGCCGCCG
>JBEKRG010000058.1:0-29399 GCA_049518955.1 Occallatibacter sp. | reverse complement strand
GCTACCTCTTCGTTCGCGGCGGCTTTGATCGCAGACTGCAGGTCATGACAACGCCGGGAATACACACGATTCTCTATCGCGGCGAAGAAATCGCAGTGATTCCGGATCAAGAGATTGAGGCGATTCAAAAAGCGCTTAATGGGCCTTGCCGTGTCGAGCCCCATCCGTTCCTCAGATGCGGGATGCGCGTTCGTGTGATTCGAGGTGCGCTTGAAGGAGTTGAAGGAATCCTCATTCGCAAGAAGAATCTGCTTCGCCTCGTCCTCTCCGTTGACATGCTCGCGCAGTCGGTATCTGTTGAGGTCCATGCTTCCGATGTGGAGCCGTGCTCGGCTGCTAGCCACGCAGAAGGCGTGCGCTCTTCATCTTTGTACGCCGGCCGGAACCGAATCCAACCCGGAGACCCATCGCGGGTATTTGCGTCTTAGCATCCGGCTCAAGCAGTTCAGCGATCGGATTGAATCGCGCCCCAGCACCTGGCGATCCTCCGTGCCTCACCATTTCAAAATGTGCTCAATCAGGAAGTCTTCGATGCGAAAATCTGAGTCATCAGTATGTTCAGTTCCTCCAAGAATGCGGTTCGGGACAGATGTCGTGAAAAGCTGGAGCAATCTGGCGCTTACATCGTGCCTGTTAGCCTGTTTGGCGTTCTCCGCGGCCATGTGGGGGCAGGTCGCCGACTCTAACCAGTCCGGCGCCGCACCCGACGCCGCGGCAACCACGGCGGCACCCGCGCAGCCTGGTCAGGCTGCTAACGGCCCCCGCGCGGACGACACTTACGTTATCGGCGACGATGACGTTCTCGCGATCAATGTCTGGAAGGAGCTGGAATTGACGCGAGTCGTCACCGTGCGATCGGACGGGAGAATCTCGCTCCCGCTGGCGGGGGAAATCCAGGCCGCTGGCCGGACTCCGATTCAGCTCGAGCAAGAGATTACAAATCGACTTCGCGGCTTCATCACTGACCCGCAAGTAACCGTGATTGTTCAGGAGATCAAGAGCCAGAAGTTCAACATCCTCGGTCAGGTGGTCAAGCCCGGATCTTTTCCGTTTACAACTGGAACTACGGTTGTGGATGCGATCGCGACAGCAGGTGGATTCAGGGACTTCGCAAAGAGAAAATCCATCTACGTTCTTCGTAAAAATTCCGGGGGTGGCGAAACTCGGATTCCCTTCAACTACGAGAAGTTTACAAAAGTCAAGAAGGGAATCCAGAATATTCAACTCGAGCCGGGTGACACCGTCGTCGTACCTTGAGGCCATTTATGATCGCAAGAATCTGTTTGCCGCTGCTGCTCGTTCCCTTTGTCGCAATACCGTCGCTGTCTCAGGTGGAACCGAGTGCCACAGGAGGCGACACGCCAACTTTGAATAGCCCTCAGATGTTGACGCCGCCACCCGTCAGCGGATTGCAATATCCCACTACGTCCGGCGAGGAAACGCGATCTAATTACCTGGATATGGGTATCTCCATGAACGCGGCCTACACCGACAACATTCTGCCAAACGTCTTCGCCACCCCGGTAAGTGACGAAACATATTCAATCGTTCCTTCCATTGATCTCAATCGAACCACCACCAAACAGACGGCCATTTTGAGTTATAGCCCGACCATCCTGTTCTATGGGCACACCAGCTCGCTCGATGCGGTGAATCACAATGCATCGTTGATCTTTCAAGACCGCCCAAGTCCTCATACGGCCATCAGCCTCCAGGATTTTTACGTCAGAACTTCGAATGTGTTCAGCGGCCAGTATCCCTTCTCTCAAGGAGGTCTGACGGGTTCAACGGTAGCCCCGGTTCCCGCCGTCATCGCCCCCTATGCGGAGCAGCAGACGGATACCGCAAGCGGTGCTTTAACCTACCAATTCGCAGCCGATGGCATGGTTGGCGGCGGCGGCTCATATACAAATCTCGATTTCCCAAACCCCTCCCAGGCAACCGGTCTCTACGGCTCGAGCGGGGAGTCCGGTTCAGCATTCTACAGCCGGCGCCTGTCCGCCGCCCAGTATATCGGCGTGTCCTATGATTACTCCCGCACCGTTACGAATCCCCCAAACGGGACCGTTGACGTCCAGATGCACACCCCGCTTCCCTTTTATACGATCTATTTCAATACCAAATCCTCGCTGTCGTTTTCAGGTGGAGCACAGTACATAAGCATTTCCCAAGGCCAGCTCGCATCATCGAACACGTGGTCGCCTGCGGGCGCGGTGAGCATGGGGTGGCAGGGCAACCGCGGCGCAGTTGCGATCAGCTATCTCCACGTCGCCACCTCAGGCGGAGGCTTGCTTGGAGCGGTTCATTCCGACAGCGTGAATGCCTCCGGCAATCTTGCAATCAATCGCACTTGGTCTGCTTCGCTTGGAGCCTCCTACGCGACTATATCTGCCGTTACGCAGCTCGTGGGGTTGAGCTATTCCGGAGGGAACAGTTTCACGGCGAATGCCTCGCTGCAGCACGCCTTCGGCGAACACTTCACTGTGCAAGGCGGATACGATCGCCTCGCGCAAACCGACATCGGTATCGCGGTGATCTCTGCGACTCCCAACAGTGATCGCGAGTTTGTCGCGATAGCCTATGTATTCAGAAAGCCTTTGGGGTTATGACGATGACGGAAGCTTCTGAAGACCAGGGAATGGAACGGCCGGACCTTGAGCGCCTGGCCGGCATCGTCCGGCGCCGCCACTTCCATTTCCTCATTCCATTATTCGTCGCTTGGCTGGCAGTCTGGGGTGCGAGCTGGGTTGTGCAGCCGAGGTTCAAATCGAGCACGCTGATTCTGGTCGAGCAGCCCAATATGCCGGCGAACTATGTGGTGCCGAATATAAGCGATGACCTGCAAACCCGGCTGCAAAGCATCACTACCCAAATTCTGAGCCGCACTCGACTGCTTTTGATTATCGATCGGCTTCACTTGTACGGCGGAGCCCAGAGCTCTGCCACTGCCGACGAAAAAGTCAACCTCGTGCGGAAGGACATCGACGTCGAGCTCGTGCGCGATCCGCAAAAGCAGGATGTTTCGGCTTTCAGGATCTCCTACTCTGCCCGCGATCCTCACGTTGCGCAGGCGGTAACCGGCGAGCTTACAGATCTGTTCATTAATGAGAACTCCAAGGTGCGGCAGCAGGAGTCTGAGGCCACCACAAGCTTCCTCGAGCAGCAGTTGGAGCAGGCGCGTGCGAGCCTCGCTGATCAGGAAGCAAAGGTCAGGCAATTCGAGGGTGAACATGAGGGGGCCTTGCCGGAACAGGAACAAAGTAACCTGCAGATCCTCAGCGGCCTGAATCAACAGCTTCAAAACGAGCAGGACGCCCTTAATACCGCTAAGCAGCAGAGGGTCTATCTCCAGGCAATGCTCGAACAACAGCGCGCTGCTGAGAACAGGGCTCGTCCGGGTGGACCGGGAACTCCAAGTGTGGCGACCGATCTTGCGACCGTCGACGACCAGCTTGAGAAACTGCGAGCTCAACTGGCAGATCTCAGCTCTCGATATACGGATAATTATCCTGACGTCCAAAGTCTGAAGAAGCAGATCGCCGATACGGAAGCGATGCGAGCCAACCTCGTCGCAGCTCAGAGAAGAAGAAACCAGGAAACAACGCCGGCCGACGGTGCTCTCGATCCATCATTGAGTGGGCCGGCACTGCAAACGCAGGGAAATCTGAAAGCCAATGAGCTGGAAATCGCCAATCGCGAGAAATCTGTCCAGAATCTGGAAGCCCGAATCAACGAGTATCAGGGTCGTCTCAATTCGGAGCCGGGGGCACAGCAGGAGCTGGCCGATCTCAACCGCGGCTACGATCAATCCAAGGCTAATTATGATGACCTTTTAAAGAAGAAAGATGAATCCGAGATGGCCACCAGCATGGAACAGCTGCAACAAGGCGAGCGGTTCACCATCCTCGATCCACCCAGTTTTCCGGCCAAACCGGATTTTCCCAACCGATTAAAGTTCTGCCTCTTCGGGCTGGGTGCGGGCTTGGCTTTCGGTCTCCTTGTTGCAGGCATCTTTGAATTCATGGACGATCGCCTGTACAGTGAGAAAGAAATCAAAGCTATTCTGCCGATGACGATTATCTCCGAGGTTCCGGAGGTTGCAAGTCCGTTGGATGAAAGCATGGCGAAAAGACGGATGGCGCTGGGATGGGCCTCATCTTTAATCGTCTTTGTCGTAATCCTTGCTGGTTCTGTTTTCAGCTACCTACACAATTAAGCTGTCTCAAACGATGTATAAAGCCCATTTTCATCTCAAACGGAATCCGTTTGATCTAACCCCCGATCCTCATTGCTTTGTGCCAACACCTCGGCACAACGAGGCGCTCGCTGCGCTTTACTACGGCGTGCGCCGCCATAAGGGATTCGTCGTTGTTACCGGGGAAGTTGGTACAGGGAAGACGCTGCTGCTTCGATGTCTTTTGCGGCTCTTGGAAAACAGTAAGGATATTGCCTATGCTTACCTGTTCAATAGCCGGCTCTCTCCCACAGAGTTTTTGCAATATGTTCTATCCGATTTCGGATTGCCGGCTTCGGGAAAGAACAAATGCGAACTCCTGCTGGATCTGAGTAAGTTCCTCGTCGTGCGCGGCTCAAAGCAATTGACAAGCGTGGTGATTGTTGACGAGGCACATGATCTGTCCGCTGACACCCTTGAGGAACTGCGCCTCCTTTCTAACCTTGAGACAGCGGAAGACAAGCTCGTACAGATCGTCCTGGCAGGTCAGCCGGAGCTTGATAAGAAGCTGGATTCTGTCGAATTAAGGCAGCTGAAACAGCGCATTGCGCTCAGAACTCAGCTTGGCGCTCTCAGTGCCAAGCAGACGCAGGAATACATCGAGCAGCGTTTGAGGATCGCCGGCGCGGACTCAAGCCAGCCACCGATCTTTTCCACGCAGGCGATCGACCAGGTGTACTCCTACTCGCGCGGCTTTCCGCGCCTCATCAACACCATCTGTGAAAACGCCCTGATCAGTGCCTACGCCCGGCAGTCGCAGACAGTTTCGGCGCGAATGATCGAAGATGTGGCAAACGAATTTCGTCTCGATGCTTTTGTGCCTGTGCAGCAGAATTCATAAACGGCCGAATCTACAGAACTGCAGTAAAAGGGAGCCATCGTGAGTAGAATCTTTGATGCATTACAGCGCTCGGAAAGTGAGCGATCCGGGGACGATTCCTCCGCCCTGCCTCAGGGCCCCGAACTGCTGCGGCTTGCCGAACGCCGGGCGGCCGCGAAGTGGGACACTGACGGTTTCCGTTCCGAGCTCGATGCGTCCTCAAACGGGTTGGAGGAGGTTCTTGAAGCAATCGAAGTCGTGCCTTCTTCTTCGGCTCCAAAGCAGGCTCCGACTGCCGCGCAGGTTTTGCCTGAAGCCAAACGCGCAGAAATCCTGGGAAAACTCCCTACGCTCCCGATTTCGCTTGCCTTGCAGAGTCGCTTAGTTTGTCTTACCAACAAGGAAGACCCGACGGCCGAGGCAATCAGGTTGTTAGGAGTCCGCCTAAGAGACTTCCGGCGAATCCGGCCGCTGAAGAAAGTCCTGATCACGAGCACCATTCCACAGGAAGGCAAGAGCACAATCTCTGCCAATCTCGCTTGCGCCCTCGCCTTGTCAGCCGACGAGAAAGTGCTGTTGGTTGAAGGGGACTTGCGGCGACCTTCGCTCCCGCGAATATTTGGGCTTGGAGCGACCTTGGGAATCCAGGAATGCGTAAAAGACGAAGGGCGGTCGCTTGCCGGCATCTACCGTCTCGAGAATGCTGGTGTCTGGATTCTGCCCGCTGGCGAAACTTCCGGCAACCCGCTCGAACTACTGCAATCCCATCAGTTGCAATCCGTTATGGAGCGGCTGACCGCGTACTTTGATTGGATCATTATCGACTCGCCTCCCGTGCTTCCCCTGGCAGACACAAGCATCTGGATGCGCATGGCCGACGGAGTTCTTCTCGTTACGCGCCAGGGGACCACCCAGAAACGCCAGTTGCAAAAGGGACTTGAAGCGCTAGATCAGAAAAAGCTGCTCGGGGCACTCCTGAACGGCGCCGTAGCATCCACCTATAGCGGTTATTATGGCCGTTCGCCTGTTTCTTCCTAACGATTCCGCGCTGATCATTTCGAACACCCCGGTCGACAGCACAGGTCGACGGCATAACAGGAGTTTGTCGTGACACGATCCAACCAACCGAAAGCTTCAAACGCGGTTGATCCCCTTCTTGAAACCGCGGCCATCGTCCAGCGCACAGCTCTCGACGAAACAACATTCCGGCGGATGATCGCTATTGAACGCAAACGCACCGAGCGCTCGAAGGCTCCCTTTGTCCTCATGCTGCTCGAGGCCGTCGGCGATCGAAACCCGAAGAAGAGCACCGTTACACTGCATCGTGTCGCGGCTGCGTTGCTCTCTGCGAGCAGAGATACCGACTTGGTTGGCTGGTACAAAGAGGATGCAATTGTCGGCACCATGTTCACCGGTCTCATCGTGAATGACAAACGGGCGGTCCTCGATACGTTTCTGGCCAAAGTGAGTGCAGCACTGCAGGAGGAATTGACGGCCGACGAATTCAATCAGGTGAGAATCTCTTTCCACCTTTTTCCGGACGACTGGGATCATGAAAAGCCAGGTCCGCCGACAAATGCCGCCCTGTACCCTGACCTGGCTAGCCGCGACAAGGGTCAGCGAACTGTCCTCTTTGTCAAAAGGACAGTCGATTTCGCCGGCAGTTCGATCATGTTGATACTTCTGGCTCCGCTTTTCCTCGTCATCGCTCTCGCCATCAAACTTTCTTCCCGGGGACCGGTGTTTTACCGCCAGCAAAGGGTCGGCCGCTACGGTCAGACCTTCACTTTCCTCAAGTTCCGTTCCATGTTTGTCAATAATGACAGCAACGTGCATAAGGATTTTGTCACACGCTTGATTGCAAGCAAGGCTGGCGAAACCGCGCCAAAAGAGACAGGCGCTAATGTATTCAAACTTACGAACGATAAAAGAATTACGCGCGTGGGCAGGGTATTGCGAAGGACCAGTCTCGATGAGCTTCCGCAGTTCATCAATGTGCTGAAGGGCGAAATGTCGCTGGTCGGTCCGCGCCCTCCCATTCCCTACGAATTAGCCGCCTACCAGACATGGCACAGGCATCGTCTCCTGGAAGTGAAGCCGGGAATTACGGGCTTGTGGCAGGTGATGGGCCGCAGCAGCGTTCGGTTTGATGAGATGGTGCGCCTTGACCTCCGCTATGCATCGACCTGGACACCGTGGCTGGACCTGAAGATCCTGCTGCGAACTCCCGGCGCGGTCATACGCGGTTCCGGAGCATACTGAACCCGCGTTTCACGTTCCCTCCGCGTTCGGGAACGGTTGTGCCAAGCGCTGATGGCCTCGCAATCGGGTCTAAGAACTTTCCTCAGGCGCCAGCCTGGGAGGAATCCGCCTTTCACTACGAATCACGCTTAGAGCGAACACTACGGACTCTGGTCGCTCTTGAGAGTCCTCGGCATAGCTAAAGTTCCAGAAGGAGTAGGAAGGCCATGAATTTCGGCGTAATTGGATACGGCTACTGGGGCCCGAATGTGGTTAGAAACCTCGCCGGCCTCGAAGGGTCCGTCGTGCGGGCAATTTCAGATATGAGTCCCGCTGCGCAAGCACGCGCCCGCAAAGCCTATCCAGGCGTAACTGTAACGGCAAGCGCAATGGAAGTGATCACGTCACCTGACATCGATGCGGTGGCAATTGTTTCTCCCGTCTGGACACACTTTGAGTTGAGCAAAGCCGCGCTGGAAAATGGAAAACACGTCTTTGTCGAGAAGCCGTTTACCAGTACGGTCGCTCAGGGAGAGGAACTGGTCAATCTCGCGGAACAAAAGAACCTGAAAATGATGGTCGACCACACTTTTCTTTTTACCGGAGCGGTGAGGCGGATTGGGCAGCTGATCAACGAAGGCGCGCTGGGAAATCTCTATTACTACGACTCAACGCGCGTGAATCTCGGTCTCTTTCAGCACGACGTCAATGTTCTGTGGGACCTGGCGCCTCATGACCTCTCGATCATGGATCACCTCATCAAAGCCAGCCCCGAGGCGGTTGTCGCCACCGGGCAAGGGCATCTGAATGGCCATGAGGATGTCGCGTTCATGACGCTCTACTTTCCCGACAAGATCATCGCCCACATCAATGTGAACTGGCTCTCTCCGGTTAAGGTGAGGACCACCCTGATAGGCGGCGAGAAGCGAATGATCGTCTGGAACGACCTTGAGGCTGACGAAAAAGTGAAGGTCTATGACAAGGGAGTCAAGATTACGAGCCGGGAAGGAGTTTACGACCTCCTTGTTAGTTACCGCTCGGGAGACATGTGGTCGCCGCAGTTGGAGCAGGTCGAAGCACTTCGCCAGGAGCTCACCTACTTCGTGGATTGCATCACGACCGGTCAGGAGCCATTCAATAACGGGCACGCGGGGCTGCGCGTCGTCCGGATGCTCGAAGCTGCAAGCCAGTCGTTGAACAAGAAGGGGGCTCTTGTCCGTCTATGAACGAGTTCAACTCCGTCGCCGCAGATGTAAAGCTTGGCGCCAACGTTAAGCTGTCGAAGTTTGTCAATCTCTACGGATGCGAGATAGGAGACGAGACCAAAGTCGGGCCATTTGTCGAAATTCAGAAGAATGCCCGGATCGGGAAGCGCTGTAAGGTCTCGAGCCACTCGTTCATCTGTGAAGGCGTGGACATTGAAGACAATGTCTTCATTGGACACGGAGTCACGTTCACCAATGACACCTACCCGCGCTCCACGAACAGCGATGGAACGCTGCAGACCGGCTCGGACTGGGAAGTCCGGCCTACCGTGGTGCGCAAGGGCGCATCGATCGGTTCCGGATCCACGCTTCTGTGTAATTTGAGCGTTGGCGAAAACGCGATTGTTGGCGCCGGAAGCGTTGTGACCAAAGATGTCCCACCCAACACGATCGTAGCTGGAAACCCGGCCCGGGTTTTGCGGTCGATCAAAACGCAACGAGAGGATTCCAATGTCAGAAACTAACCAAATTCCGTTCCTTGATCTCGTGACTCCACATGTGGATCTGGAGCAAGAGCTGACCGACGTTTTCCGCCGGGCGCTGCATACCGCAGGGTTTGTCGGTGGGTCCATGGTCGCTGAATTCGAAAAGGCCTTCGCGGAATTCTGTGCTGTGGATTACTCCGTGGCCGCCAGCAGCGGAACCGACGCGCTTCGCTTTGCGTTGATGGCCTGCGGCGTGGGCCCGGGTGATGTCGTCGTCACCGTGCCCAATACGTTCATTGCCACGTCGGAAGCAATCTCTCAAGCGCGCGCCATTCCGGAGTTTGTTGACGTCGATGAGCAAACCTACAATATGTCGGTGCCGATGCTCGAACGCTTCCTGGAGAAGCAGTGCATCCGCAACAGCGCAGGAAAGCTCATCAGCCTTCGCAGCGGCAGGCCGGTCACCGCCTTGGTTCCCGTGCATCTCTACGGCCAAATGGCGGATATGGATGCAATCCTCGGTCTGGCCGAAAAGCACGATCTTACGGTGGTTGAAGACGCGTGCCAGGCGCACGGCGCGGAGTACTTTTCCAAACGGAGCAATCGCTGGATGAAGGCCGGCACAATGGGGCGTGCGGCTGCGTTCAGCTTCTACCCCGGTAAGAACCTGGGAGCCTGCGGCGAAGGGGGAGCCGCCACAACCAACGATTCCGGCGTGGCCGACAAAATCCGGATGCTTCGTGATCATGGGCAAGTGAAGAAGTACGTGCATGATGTCGAGGGATATAACGGACGGCTGGATTCAATTCAGGCCGGAATCCTGCATGCAAAATTGCCGTATCTGGCGGAATGGAACAATCTGCGCCGCGAGCGAGCTGCGGAGTACAATCGACTGCTTTCCAGGAATCAGGCGTTGATCGTGCCCTTCGAACCGGAATGGTCGCGCGCCGTATATCATCTCTATGTCATTCGCACCGGAAATCGCGATGGCCTGATCGAAGACTTGAAGAGCAAAGGCATCGGCACCGGAATTCACTATCCGATTCCGCTTCACCAGCAGAAGGCATACACCTCACTGGACTACAAGGCACACGAACTGCCAGTGAGCACACGGGTGGCGGCCGGGATTCTCTCACTGCCTATGTTCCCGCAGCTCACCGCAGCCCAGCAGGCGCGCGTGGCCGAGGAGATCGAGAACTTTACGACACGGGGACGCGCCGCGGCTGGGCCGAAGGTTCTGGCCGTGCGGAGCTGAAGCATGCGCAGCAGCGCTCGGACCGGCGGGCCGCGCTGGCGGACACAGCCGTGAGTCTGCGGTTCGATCGTGCCGGAACGCTGTACTTCGCCGCGCCGCTGCTCGGGGTGCTGGCCGGGCGGCGCGCCGACAAAATTCCAATCCTCATGTACCACAGCGTGGCCGACGAGGATGAATCGGCCCTGCAACCGTACTATTGGATCGCAACGACGCCGGCTCAGTTTATGCAGCAGATGAGGTGGCTGCACGAGCACGGCTACCGAACCGCGAGCCTCGCTTCGGCGGTGGGGCTGCTGCAGGCTGGCGGGGGCACGGTCGAAAAGACGGTGGTCATCACCTTCGACGACGGCTATCGGAACTTCTGCCAGCAGGCCTTTCCCGTGCTTGAGCGGTTCGGGTTTACCGCGGCCATGTTTCTGCCCACGGCGTCGATCGGCGATCGGTCGCAGGTCTTCAATCGGCGGGAGTGCATGACCTGGGGCGAGGTGCGGGAACTGCAGCAGCGGGGCATATCTTTCGGATCGCACACGGTGACCCATCCTCAGCTCCACGGACTGGAGCCGGATCGTATCCGCGAGGAGATCTTGCGGTCGCGGCAGACGATTGAGGACAAAACGGGTGGCACGGTCGATTCCTTCGCCTATCCGTATGCCTTTCCGCAGACGGATCGGCCGTTCAAAACGATGCTGCGGGCGATTCTGGAAGAGAGCGGCTACCGCTATGGGGTCTGCACGCAGATCGGGCGGGCGGGGGCGGCGAGCGATCCTCTGTTTCTGGAACGACTTCCGGTCAACAGCGCGGACGATCCGCCGCTGTTACAAGCCAAATTGGCAGGGGCTTACGACTGGGTGGGTGGCCTGCAGTCTCTGGCCAAGAGAATCAGAAAACCTCGCGCGAGAGCCTGAACCCAAAAATACTCGGCGGATGAACCTTTTTACATGGTTCGGAGGGAAGCCCTTGTAGTTTTGGCTAATATAGAACCTTGCCAGATTCGTATACAGATGCAAAGGTGATAAGCAGATCGCCCGTGCATTATAATTAAATGCATTGGAGTCAATTAGATAATGCGTCATCTGACGATACGTGACTAAAGTTCGCAACCCAAGTTACTTTCCTCTTGCGACTGGCCATCGGATTGCAGAATATTAGGCACACTCTTGTGCCGCATAGTTGGCAAATGGTTCGGTGCGATCCTCCGAGGAGACCTGTCCATGTTTAGCAAGTCACGTTTTATCGGTGCCGCGTCCTTCAACGCATCTTTATTTAGTGTCGTTTCACTTTTCTTAATGTCACATTCGGCATTCGCGACGACCAGATACATCGCCCAGACGGCGGGCACTTTCACTGGAGGCATCGCGTGCAATGGCCAAACCGCGATCACGCCTGCCGCGTTCAATTCGACCACACTGTCTCCGGGTGACACGACCTACATCTGCGGCACGATCACCGGTGCGCAGAACACGACGCTTCTCACCGTCAGCCAAAGTGGAACCAGCGGCAATCCCATCACCATCTTCTTCGACAGCGGTGCGGTGCTGGCGGCTACGCAGTGGCCGGCCGGCGGTATGGGCGGGGCCATCAACATCAGCGGCGCGAACTATATCACGATCAACGGCAACGGCGGTACGGGCGGCTACACACAGGGGATCATCGAATCGACCTTAACCGGCGATTCAGGAGCGACCTGTCCCGGCGGGCCATGCACAATTCACACTGATAGTAACGGCATTGAAGCTGATAGTAGTAATAACATCACTATCGAGGGGCTGGCCATCATCGATATGTACGTTACGGCCCCTGGGGTACCTTCAGGCGGTGGAAGTCAGTGTATCTATGCTAATGAGGGATCGAATAGCAATTGGATAATTACAAATAACCTATTTCACGATGTGAGCTGGTGTATCAACTTTCAATTCACCAGCGGAACGTCCACGAATAACGTGATCTCAAACAACACCATCTATAACATCGACCACGGCATCGCTATTGGCGGAGCGGCTGGAGGGGCAACCTTCGAGAACCTGAATGTCTACGGCAACAATATTCACGACTACTCGAACTGGGACACCTCCGGCGACATCTGGCACCATGACGGCATTCATATCTGGGGAGAAGCCGACAACGGCTCTGACCCGATTCAGAACGTGAACATCTATAACAACAAGTTTGGCGGCTGCGTCGGAAACAACGTGACCGCTCATATCTTCGTGGAAGCGAACGCCGGCAGCACGACGAATGTCTCGATTTACAACAACACACTCATCGATACCTGCAACGGGCAGGACACTGACGGACTTCTTACCACCGGCGAGGACGGCGGCTACAAGATCTATAACAACACCTTTATCGGTACTTCCGGAGACACCTGCGTCGGCACTTCCAGTTCCCCCAACGTCACATTCGTCAATAACGTCGTGAGCGGATGTGGCATGTTGCAGTACATCGCGTCCGGTGGCGGGTTCGTGTCCGGCGGTTTGCACAACAACATCTACGCGAACTGCACCAGCAGCAACTGTTTCGCCTTCCCTGGTGGCTACACTGCATCGTTTGCCGCGTGGCAGAGCTACACCGGGCAGGACGCGAGTCCTTCGGCCTATGTCGCAAGCGCGGACCTCTCTGCTGCCGGTGTACCTCAGTCCGGTTCCCCCGGCATCGGTGTCGGTGCGAACCTGGTATCCCTCGGTATCAGTACGCTTGATACCGACATCGTTGGCAATCCGCGCCCCACGACCGGCGCGTGGACCGCGGGCGCGTATTCGACTTCCGGCACCGGCCCTCAGCCGCCGACAGGCCTGACGGGTACGGTGGTCGCGAATTAGAACCTCGGCTTTTGCTCAGTAACCGGCAGCTCTTCAATGGTATTCAATGACCGAGAGGTTTTCCGAGCCTTCCGCAACTTCGCGGGGCTGGCTCCGGTCCCACAAAAAAGGAATAGTTGAGTACAGCGTGAAGAAGCTGATTCTCGTTCTTGCCATAGCTGGGCTGTTACTGATTGTTGCTTTTCGGGTAATGACACGTCCGGCAGTCGGAAACACTCGTTACATTGCGCAGTCTCAAGGAACCTTCCGCGGCGGAAAAGCCTGCGACGGGCATACAACGATCACCCCGGCCATGTTCAACGGTCTGACTAACTCTCCAGGGGACGTAATCTATATTTGCGGAACCATAACAGTCCCCGTTAATACTCCAGGTTTAATCGTCCGCGGCAGCGGAACCAGCGGCAAACCCATTACGATCGATTTTGACAGCGGTGCGGTACTCGCATCTCCTGAGTGGCCTGCTGAAGGCACGAGCGGTGCCATCGAAATCGGCGGCAACAGCTATATCGCGATCAATGGAAATGGCGGCGCGGACGGAGCGGTTCAGGGTGTAATCGAAGCGACTTCAAACGGAGACGCCGGTGCCGCATGTCTCAGCGGGACGTGCCAAAATCATGGGCATAGCAACGGGATTGAGGCCGGCGACGGAGCATCGAACATAACCATTGAGGGGCTTGCCATCATTGATATGTATGTCGCCACCAATCCGAGCCCGGGCGGCGGCACCTGCATTTACGATCATGGCGCCATTACCAACTGGACGATCACCAATAATCTCATGCACGATATGGGCTGGTGTCTCAGCCTCCAGTATGACAGTGGAACATCTTCCGGAATTACGATCTCGAATAACCAGATTTATAACATCGACCACGGAATCGCCCTGGGCGGCCCGCATCCGGGGAACACGCTGACAAACGTCAATATTTTTGGCAACACCATCCACGACTACGCGAACTGGGACACTGCGGCCGACACTTGGCATCATGATGGCATCCATATTTGGGGCTACAACGATGACGGCTCCGACACCATCGTCGGCGTGAATATCTACGGCAACAAGTTTGGCGGCTGCATCGGCCAGAATGTGACTGCGCACATTTTCGTGGAAGGAAACAAAGGAAGCACCTCCAACGTCGGGATTTATAACAACACCTTCATCGATACCTGCAAGGGCAACGACAATAATGGCCTGCTTCATATCGACGATCCCGGTGCCGTCATCTATAACAACACCTTCATCGGCGCCTCTACGGACACGTGCATGGGCGTTTCGAACGCGACCGACGTGACATTCGTCAACAACATCGCCAGCGGTTGCGGGATCCTGATCTGGGTTGACAAGAACGGTAACTTCTCTTCAGGCGCTTTGCACAACAACATCTACACGAACTGCCCAGGAGGCAATTGCTTCGCATACCGCGGGAACTATTCTAGATCGTTCTCCTCCTGGCAGAACGAGACCGGGCAGGACGCGAGTCCTTCGGCCTTCGTTTCGAAAACGAAACTCTCTCCTGCCGGTGTGCCTCAGTCCCGTTCAGCCGTCATCGCCGGGGCGAACCTGACATCCCTTCGCATCCCTGCTCTGAACACTGATCTTGCCGGCAACCCACGTCCAACCGCCGGGGCCTGGACCGTCGGCGCTTATTAGACCTCCGGGTCCCGCCTCAGTAATCGGCCGGCCTGACCGGTGCGATCGTCCTAACCGAAAACCTCGCTTTCCCCGAGGTCTCAAGTTGCTCTTCATCGCTAATCCATGACCGCTAAGTTCTCTGCACCTTCTTCCAATCGTTCGCTCGCCGCTTCCATTGGGAAGAACACGCTCTTCGGCGTGGTTGGAAATATTGTGCATGTACTGGCCCGGATCGTCGTGGTCCCGGTGATAATCCGGCACCTGGGGCTGGATGGTTACGGCATCTGGGCGGTTCTCATGTCGATCGCGGCCTACATCACACTGGGCGGAGCAGGTGTCAAATCTGCATTCCAGAAGTACGTGGCGGAAGCGACCGGCACCGGCGAATTCGATCGGGCCAGCCGGCTGCTGAGCACGGGCACCGCCGCGGTCCTGGTGCTCTCCGTTGTTGTTCTCGTGCCCCTCGCTGTCTTCTCCCATTCCCTGGCAGTTGCGGTTGGAGTGCCGCAAGTCTTTCTCACCCCTGCCTCCCTGGCGATTCGGTACCTGGCGATCACCGCGATCGTGGCCAATGTGAGTCAGACCTATCAAAGCATCCTGATGGGTGCGCACCGCATTGACTTGCGCGAGAAGCTAAACGTCGTTATCGATCTCCTCAACGCAGCAGCCACCATCGCTCTTCTTTATCTTGGATTCGGATTGCTGGCGATGTGCGTTGTGTTTTGCGCGTATCAGATGGCCGGCGGCACTTTGTGGTATTTTTACTCCCGCCGCGTCCTTCCCGACGTCCATATCACGCCAAGACTCGTCTCGGGATCGGTGGTGAAAGAGCTTGTTCGGTTCGCTGCAAGCTACCAACTGGTGAGCATGCTCGAGCTGCTGTATGCAGCGGTCCTGCCGGTGGCCATCCTGAAATTCTTCGGAGCCAGTGCGGCCGGCGTCTTTGCGCTGGCTGCCCGCCTGGTAAGTTTTGCGACGCTTATCCAGGGTTCCTACCTTCAGGCCATACTCTCGGGTGGGAGCCTGGTTTACGCTTCAGGGTCGGCGGATCAAACCAATGCGTTTATTGTCAAGTCGTTTAAAGCGATGGCTGTGCTCTCCATCCTTCCTCTGGCCTTCATCGCCCTCTATGGAGCAAAGATCGCTTTTGTCTGGACCGGTAAGACCGATCCCCTTTTGGAGGGAGCAGTCTGTCTCCTTTGCGCCGGTGGGGTGTGCCGATCCCTGAGTTCCTTGTTTCGTGTACTCTATCGAGTCTCCGGGGGAGCCGTAATGGACAACGCCCAACTGCTCCTCGGGCTGGGTGTTGCGTTCGTGCTCTGGCCCTTTGCCCCCAAAATCGGGTTTTTCGGCATGGTGGGAGGCGTGAACGTCCTGGGACAGTTTCTCGGGCTGATTCTGATGAGCCTGAGCCTCGCTTCCAGGTTCAAAGGATTTAATCTCCGCGCCCTGGCTCCCACTCTGCTCAGATTCTGCGTCGCCACCGCCGTGATCCTCGGCGCTTCCGTTATAGCTCGCTACATGGGATCGTCGTGGGAAATTAACCCCCGCGTTCTCGACACGATTCGAATCATGACGGCTGCCGCGATTAGCCTGCTGGTCGCCGTGCCCGCCCTGCTCTTCACAGGCTCGATATCGCGCCTGGAAGCGCGAACAATGCTGAATACCGTTTCCAGAAGATTTGCCTCTCCCGCCTGACCCTGCAGCGCGGGGAAACATCGCCCAGGACAGATCAAGTTCATGATTGCCAACGAAGCGCCCACCATCGACGCACCTCCGGCCGGCAGCGCCGGTCAGCGGTCGTGCCCCATATGCGCAGATCCCGATCCAATACTCTGGCTTGCCGCGCCGGACAGGTTCCATGGACGCACCAAGCTGTATCGGCTCTTGCGTTGTCGCTCATGTTCGATGGTCTGGCTCGACGACCCCCCGTCGAAATCCGAGATGGGCATGCACTACGGCTCGGATTACGACCGCACCATTTCTACCGCTGCGCAAGCGCCGGAACATTGGTTTGGCCGCCGCGACGAGCTGCTTCGTCTTAGGCCTGGTGGCGGCGCCATTCTGGACCTTGGGTGCGCAACCGGCGGATTTCTGAGCACGCTGAAAGGGCCCTCCTGGAAACTCTCCGGGATCGAAATGTCGGAAGACGCGGCGAGCCAGGCGCGCAGTCGCTGCGGTGCCGAGGTTTTCGTCGGGGATATTCTGGATGCGCCCTTCCCGCCTCGGAGCTTTGACGTTATTACCTGCTTCAATGTCTTCGAACATGTTTATGAGCCGAGGGAGGTGCTCGTCAGAGTGGCTGACTGGCTGAAGCCCGGCGGGATCTTTTACACCCTGATGCCGAATATCGATTCGGCCGGCGCGCGCATCTTCCGGTCTTACTGGTACGCGCTGGAGCTGCCGCGGCACCTTTCCCATTTTTCGCCGGTTACCCTCAGAGAGGTCGCGCAATCTGCAGGACTAAAGGAAGTCTCCCTTGAAACCTGGCGCGAATTATATTTCGAATCCAGTGTTCGCTTCGTTTTCGACGGCGTGGCGAAGAGATTTGGCGTTTCGCGCCTCCCGATGGCCCAGTCGGCGGACAAAGCCAACCTTCCCTGGAGGGTTTTGCGGAAGATATTTCGCATGACTCTTCTGCAATTGTTTACCGCCGCCGCGTCGCTTGCCGGCGACGGTGAAACGATCGCGGCCGTCTTCAGCAAGGACGGCGCCCCGCGTGGAGTGTCGGCCTGAGTTGGCTTGCAGCGAGTCCGGAGTCCGGCAATGATGCGCACGGTTGAAACGGTCAGGGTTCTGTATAGCTTCCCGCATCGATTGGGAGCAGCCCGCATTTGCCACACCGCATGGCAGCAGGTGAATGGCCTGCTGAATGCAGGCGCCACTGTCCTTGTGTTTCCAGGATCGCTCTCCAGAGAGCTGCAAGCAGGAGCGGTCATCCGCCCGACTTTGGCCCGCGGCAGGTTCCGCATTCCGTACAGAGTGCTGGGGACGGAGCGCGCCTGCGCTTTGCACGACTGGATTGTCTCGCAACGAATGAAGCAGTTAGCCGGAAAGATCGACATCGTTCACACCTGGCCCCTCGGTTCGCTGAGGACCCTGAAGACGGCTGCACGCCTGGGTATCCCTACCGTTCTGGAAAGGCCGAATGCACATACGCGATTTGCCTATGAAGTGGTGCGCAAGGAATGCGAAAAGCTGGGTGTGGTCCTTTCTCCGGGCCATGAGCACGCGTATAAGCCTCGCGTTTTGGCCAAGGAGGAGGCAGAGTACGATGCTGCGTTTCGCCTCCTTTGCCCTTCCGATTTTGTTGTCCAGACTTTTCTGGATCAGGGTTTCAGCAGGGAACGGCTGACGCGTGATCAATATGGATACGACGAAAGCGTCTATCATTCAGGTCAGCAGGTGCGTGACGATCGACGCGGCCTGACGATGCTGTTCGTGGGAGGGTGCGCGCCTAGAAAAGGATTGCACTACGCGCTCCAGGCATGGCTTCGCTCGCCGGCAAGCCGCAACGGCAAGTTCATCGTTGCCGGGGCATTCGTTCCGGGCTATGCGGAGAAGTTGTCCTCCATGCTGGCACACCCCAGTGTTGAAGTGCTCGGCCACAGATCCGATGTGCCGGAGTTAATGCGCCGAAGCGATTTGCTGGTTCTACCCAGTGTTGAAGAAGGAAGCGCGCTGGTCACATCGGAGGCCCGGGCCAGCGGCTGTGTTCTTCTCGTTTCAGACGCGGCCGGCGCAATTTGCAGACATATGGAGAATGCACTTGTGCATCGGGTCGGTGACGTCGACCAGCTCACAGAACATCTAACCCTGCTGGATGCTAATCGGGATCTGCTGGAAAAGCTGCGTGGCGCATCCCTTAATACAGCGGATGAGATCACCTGGAAAGCTGCGGGCCGCAAGCTTCTGTCGGCATACAAAGAGACAATAGCCGCTTATCGCCAATCTGCCGAGGCCTTAGAGAATAATGCACCGATGGCCATCGCAAACTCGTAGAAAGGGCAGCGTCTGCGAATCCTTCACCGCTTTTCATTCGCAGAGAAGCAATGCAAAATCTTGATTTCAACCAGCGGGACTTAGGCCACGGTGCATCAGATACGGTACTGCACCCCGTAGTCGCGGTCGCGTTGCTGGTTGCGATCGTGCTGATGCTGTGGCGGCCGCGGAAATACGCGATCGTCCCGCTGCTTCTTTGCACGTTCCTGGTTCCACGCGGCCAGGAGCTCATGCTGGCAGGCGCGCACTTCTACGTTCGCCTCATTTTGGCTCTCGCCGGATTCATCCTTGTTGCGAAGGACAGGTTTCGCATAGCGGGCGGATTCAACATCGTTGATAAGATATTCATCGCGTGGGCTTCCTATCGTGTCTTTGCGGCCACAGTCACGAACTGGCCGGGCGGTACGATGGAGAACTTATCGTTCCTGCTGTCGGCCTTGTGCGGTTACTTCCTTCTTCGTTATTTGATCTGGACTGAAGAAGACGTGGCCCGGGCGGCCAGGACCCTGGCGGTCATTGCCCTGGTCTTAGGCATGTGCATGGTGTACGAGCACCACTTCCTTGTCAATCCTTTTGGAACCTATCTGGGTGGAGCGCCGACCGCCCCGGAAATTAGAGACGGAACCGCCCGAGCTCAGGCCACGTTTGGTCACTCAATTCTCGCGGGGTGTTTTGGGGGCACGCTCATCCCTCTCTTCGTCTGGTTGTGGAGCAAGAAGGACAGGGTTGTTGCCGCCGCAGGGATCGTGGGATCGACGTTGATGGTGCTGACCGCCAATTCCAGCACACCGATACTGGCGTATGTGGCCGGCATTCTCGGCCTCCTTTTATGGCCGGTTCGGCGGAAGATGAAGGCGGTCCGCTGGTTAATCGTGATTACTCTCGCGGCTCTCGCGATTGTAATGAACGCTCCCGTGTGGTTCGTGATCTCTCATATCAATGTGATCGGCGGTTCCGGAGGATATGACCGCGCCTTCCTGATCGATACCTGCATTCGGCATTTCAGGGACTGGTGGCTCATCGGCACGAATCAGAATGGCAACTGGGGATATGACATGTGGGACATGTCGGACCAATTCGTGGCCGAAGCGGAGATAGGCGGCGCTGTTACATTGATTTGCTTCATTGCCATCATCGTGAAGTCCTTCAGCCGGCTTGGAGCCATGAGGAAGCGGGTAAAGCCGAAACAGCAGTGGCTGTTCTGGTGTCTCGGCTCCATTATGCTCGCGAATATCTTTGCCTATTTTGGCGTGGCCTATTGGGATCAGACGCAGGTCTGGTGGTTCGCATTCTTGGCCATGATCTGCGCCGTGACGGTTCCGCACATGCCGCACGAATTGACAAAAATCGCCCCAGAAGTTTCGGAAGCGGTGATGTTCCAGGACCTGGAAGAAACTTCTCCAGCGGCTCGCGCAGCGGCGCTGTTCCCGGGTCTTCGAAAGACTGTTCGGCCCTGGGGTGGCCCCGAGCTGTGACCGACTTGTCGATCATCATCGTCAATTGGAACTCCACCGCATATCTTCTGAAATGCCTGGAGAGCATCTACGCCCAGGCTCACGAGACGGCGTTTGAGATTATCGTCGTCGATAACGCTTCGCCCGATGGCAACATAGGGATCGTGAAGCAACAGTACCCCGACATCGTCCTGATTGAGAGTCCGGTGAACCTGGGATTTGCTGGCGCGAACAATCTTGGTTTCCGCGTGTCAAGAGGCGAATTTGTAGTTTTCCTGAACCCGGACACAGTGCTGCTCAACGCCGCTTTCGACCTTATGCTCCGGCAGGTACGCTCGTTGCCATCTGTCGGCGCGGCGGGTTGTACCTTGCTGAATGAGGATCATTCGCTTCAAACGGCTGCCATCCAGACGTTTCCAACGATTGTGAACCAGCTTCTGGATGTAGATGTTCTTCGAAACCGCTTTCCTGCCTACTCCTTATGGAACATTGCGCCGCTGTTCGCAGGCGGCACGAAACCGAGCCGCGTAGAAGTCATATCTGGTGCTTGCGTCCTGTTCAGGCGAGAGGTGTTTGCGCAGATCGGGCAGTTCAGCGAAGAGTACTTCATGTACGCCGAGGACTTAGACCTGTGTTACAAGGCAGCGCAGGGTGGTTTCACTAACTATTTCATTCCCCAGGGGCGGATTATCCATTACGGCGGCAAGAGTAGTTTCGGGCGACGTGCCGTCGTGATGAAGTGGAGATCGATTCTGCAATATGTAGCCAAACACCGCGGATACGGTTACCAACTAGTCTTTCGGGCCGCGATGGCGTGCAGCGCTCTCGGTCGCCTGGCTTTGTTAGTGGCCGCTGTGGCTGTGAGCCGAGGAGCACGCAGAAACTCCGTCCGCAATGCATTATTGAAATGGTGGCTGATCCTGGGGACAATGGTCACTTATTTTGGGCCAAAGCAGCAGGTTGAGAGCCTTTCGACAGAGGGAGCGCAAGGACGCTAGCATACCGCGTGTGATAGCGAGGAACGATGTTGAGGGCGAGAAGAATCTATGTGCGGAATCTGCGGTAAATTGAACTTCGACCGGGGGAAGCCGGTCTCCGGTGGCCTGTTGAAACGAATGGCCGACACGATCGCCCATCGTGGGCCCGACGATGAAGGCTTCTACCTGTCCGGCCCGGTGGGCCTCGGTTTTCGCCGCCTTTCCATCATCGACCTGGCAACGGGCCATCAGCCGCTTTCCAACGAGGATGGGAATGTCTGGATTGTCTTTAACGGGGAAATCTATAATTTCGAGGAACTCCGTGACGATCTCCTGTCCCGAGGTCACATCTTCCGCACTCGTACGGATACCGAGGTGATCGTTCACCTCTATGAGGAATTCGGGCCGGCCTGTGTAGACCGGCTCCGGGGAATGTTCGGATTTGCCATTTGGGATGAGCGCCAGCAGACTCTGATGCTGGCAAGGGACCGGGTAGGAATCAAGCCTGTCTATTACTCAATCGGAGCGGATTCCGTTGTCTTTGGGTCAGAAATCAAGGCCATTCTGGCCGACCCGGAGATCGGCGCTCGGGTGCGGCCGGAAGTCGTCGATCGCTTCCTTACCTTTTATTTCGTTCCTGGCGAGGACACTCTCTTCGAGAACATCTTCAAGCTAAGACCCGGGTCGTACATGATCGTACGAGAGGGTATCGCGGAAATTCATCAGTACTGGGATCTCGCTTTCAATCCCACTCCGAGATCCATTGCAGACGCGGAAAAGGAACTCCTCGAACTCCTGGATGAATCCGTCCGGCTGCACATGATTAGTGATGTGCCGGTCGGCATTCTGCTCAGCGGTGGCGTGGATTCCACGGCGATGGTCAGTTTTGCGAGCAGCAGAACAGATCGCACCCTGGGCAGTTTCACCCTGGGATTCGAATCAGCCGAGGTTCCTGATGAGCGTCCGTACGCTCGCATCGCCGCCGAGCGCTACGGTACCGACCACCACGAGATGTCGATTTCGGCGGGTGACTTCAAAGACTTCCTGCCCCAGTATGCGTGGTACATGGAAGAGCCCGTGTGCGAGGCGCCCGCGATCGCGCTTTATTACATCACCAAGCTGGCCCGGGAATCTGTAAAGGTCTTGATCTCCGGCGAAGGTGGCGATGAGGCATTTGCCGGCTATCAGACCTACCGCGGTGTTTTGTGGGCGGAGCGGCTCAAGAGCGCCCTTGGGCCATTGAATGGCTCGGTCTCGCTCGCCGCCGGCGCTGCCAACCGGCTCTTGAAGAATTCGCGAGTCGCCAAGTACGCACCACTCCTCGCTCGCTCATTCGAGGGCTACTACTATAGCCGCAGTTCGGGTCCTGATTCTTTCTTTAATAAGAATCACAACACGCTTTACTCCAGCGATTTCGCGAACCTGAGCGATGAGGGTTTCGCCACTCGCCCCATGAGAGATGTCATGGCCAGCTCACGGGGCTTTGGCCTTGTCAACCGGATGTTATATGTAGACACGAAAACCTCGCTTCCAGATGATCTGTTGTTAAAAGCCGACAAGATGACAATGGCCAACTCCATCGAACTTCGTGTCCCATTCCTCGATCACAAATTGCTGGAGTTTGCCGCTTCTCTGCCCGAGAACCAGAAAGTTCGCGGCTTTACGACGAAATATCTTGCCAAGCGCGCCCTCTCAAGCCGTATTCCTGAGCCAATCCTGAAGCGCCGCAAGGCCGGTTTCCCGGTGCCGTTCGGCGCCTGGCTGCGAACCGACCTTAAGGAGTTTGTTCGTGAAGTGCTGCTCGATCGCACGACCATCGAGCGTGGTTATTTCAACACAGCCTGCATTGAAGGAATGCTTCGCGCCAATGCCGAATCCGGCCTCTATGCAAGGGAAGTTCTGTCGCTGCTCACCCTGGAACTGTGGCACCGGGCTTTCCTCACAACCAATGCTGGAGTCAGCCCCGAGCCCGTCCAGGTCTGACCGGGCAGCGAGTCGCAGGATATAAGTCAGCCACAACCGATTTCGCATTCAGAGCTATGTCAATCAACGCCGTCAAATACGTGATCATCTCGCCGGTCCGGGACGAAGAAGCCAATCTCGCGCGGACGATCGAGAGCGTGATCAATCAGTCCCTGCGGCCATCCGAGTGGATGATCGTGAACGACGGTTCGACCGACGGGACTGCTGCCATCGCCGACAGCTATGCCCGACAGCATAACTGGATCAGGGTATGCCACCGGGATAATCGTGGCTATCGCAAAGCCGGCGGGGGCGTGGTGGATGCGTTCAACGATGGCTACTATAATCTGCGAGCGAACGACTGGGACTTTATTGTCAAACTCGACGCCGATCTCTCATTTAGCCCCGAATACTTCCAGTCGTGTTTCCGCGCTTTTGAGGAAGAGAAAAAACTCGGGATAGCTGGGGGCACAATTTACAACGTTATCAATGGACAGGCGTATCCGGAGGTCGGTCCGGCCTTTCATGTTCGAGGCGCCACCAAGATCTACCGCCGTACTTGCTGGGACGCCATCGGCGGTTTCTGGCCGGCGCCCGGCTGGGATACGATGGATGAAGTCAAGGCGCAGATGCTTGGCTGGACTACACGAACTCTGCCCGAATTGCATGTCCTTCATCATCGTCCCACCGGCAAGAACGACGGAACATGGGGAGCGGGGTTCAAGAACGGAAGAGCGAATTACATCTGCGGCTATCACCCTCTCTTCATGCTGTTGAAGTGCGCCAAGCGTCTAAAAGAGAAGCCATATCTGATCCAGTCCGCCTCTCTGTTCTGGGGATTTATCTCGGGATATTTAAATGGCATTCGCCAGGTGGATGATCGGGCAACGATTAAGTATTTGAGACGTCAGCAGCTCGGCCGTCTCCTCGGACAGGAGACCATATGGCGATAGCCGCTTCGTCTGCGACTCGGTCGGACGAGACAATCTTGGAGCAAAACATAACCACGAAGGAGGGCAGTGACGACTCGTCGCGACACGCCCTGCCCCGGGCGGTGAGGAAGGTTTACGAACTAGACCCCCTCGCTGACTCGCGGTGGCCCGCTCTGGTGGCCACGCATCCGCAGGCTTCGGTGTTTCACACACGTGCGTGGCTCAGCGCGCTCCAAGTGACATATGGATACCGGCCGCTCGTTCTGACGACCTCGGCGCCGCGGGCTCCGCTGACCGACGCCATCGTATTCTGCGAGGTCGACTCTTGGCTGACCGGGCGGCGTTTGGTCTCGCTGCCGTTCTCCGATCATTGCGAGCCGTTGTTGAACGAGCCCGCGGCGCTTGGAGCGTTGCTGACGCATGCGCGCAACGCAGTGGAAGCGGGGCGTTACAAGCGGATCGAGATTCGGCCGCACTCGGCCCAGAGTGAGCAAGTCCGTGGTTTCCTGCCCAAAGGCGGCGCTGTTCTGCACCGGCTGGACCTCACCGCGCCCGCCGACCAGTTGTTTCGCAGCTTTCACAAAGACTGCATCCAGCGTAAGATCCGCCGTGCCGAGCGTGAGCACCTCGCATATGAGGAAGGGAACTCCGAGGCGCAGCTTCTGGACTTCTATCGTCTGATGACGATGACCCGCAGACGTCACGGGCTGCCACCCCAGCCGCTGCAGTGGTTCCGCGCGCTGATCGCCGCGTTCGGTCCGAGCCTCAAGTTTCGGCTCGTTCGCAAGGTCGGCGCTGCGGTGGCCAGTATTCTCACTCTTTCGCACCGCCAAACCATGTTCTATAAGTATGGCTGCAGCGACGCCTCCGCGAATAAGTATGGTGGCACACCGATGTTGTTCTGGCAAACCATTCAGGAAGCCAAGGCCCATAGTCAGAACCAACTGGATATGGGACGCTCCGATCTCGACGATCCGGGTCTGAGCGTTTTTAAGGAGCACTGGGGAAGCGTCCCTACCCCACTGACGTACTGGAGATTTCCCACCGAAAGGTCGCGAACCAGACCGGCGTGGCAAAAGCATCTGGCGAATCGAGTAGTTTCAGCCAGTCCCGATCGCGTCCTGCAACTTGCGGGGAATGTTCTCTATCGGCACATAGGCTGAAGCTGGCATTGCCCGAAAAATAACCTTCATTTCATCTACGATTGGTCTAGGCTCCCTATGCTCTTCAAGTTGTACTATCTTGTGAAACCGATTTTGCCTTGGCGTCTTCGTACGTCGTTGCGCCGGCTGCGCGCCGAGCGTCGCCGCCGGGAATTTGCTGCGGTGTGGCCCATCGACTCTGGAGCAGCCGCGGTTCCTCCGCTCTGGCCAGGCTGGGCCGATGGCAAACGATTCAGCCTCGTTCTCACCCACGATGTGGAAGGGAAAAAGGGATATGATCGTATCCCGCGCCTGGTGGAACTGACGCAGAAGTATGGTTTCCGCGCCTGCTTTAATTTCGTTCCGGTAGGCGAATATCAGGTCACCCCGGCGATGCTGGAGCTGCTCGAGCGCGCGGGGTTTGAGGCCGGCGTCCATGGGCTGAAGCACGACGGCAAGTTGTACCAGTCGCCGAAGAAATTCGCGGCCAGCGCCGCAGGGATTCGGGAAGTCCTGCACCGGTGGGGTGCGGTGGGCTTCCGTTCGCCGCTCATGCAGCACCGTCTGGGGTGGCTGCACGAGCTTGGTAGCGAGTATGACGCCTCCACCTTCGACGTCGACCCGTTCGAGCCGGAACCCGATGGCATGCGCACTATCTTTCCCTTCTGGGTACAGGCTCCCGGAACCGAGGGGTTCGTCGAGCTGCCCTACACGCTCGTCCAGGATTTCAACCTCGTTAAGGTTCTCGAAGAACAGAACATCGACATCTGGAAGAAGAAGCTGGACTGGCTTGTGGAACACGGTGGGATGGCCCTGTTGAATACGCATCCCGATTACATGTGCATGAACGGTTCGCCGCTTCGGGATGAGTATCCCGTCGCTCGATACGAGGATTTCCTGCGCTACGTGCGTGACAACTATAGCGACCAGTGCTGGCATGCCCTGCCGCGCGAGGTCTCCCGCTATTATTGCGACAAACTGCCGGCCGCCTCCCGCAACACCCGCCGTCGCATCTGCATGGTGGCCTACTCCGCATATGAAACCGACGGCCGCATCCGCCGCTATGCCGAAGCACTGGCCAGGCGCGGCGACATGGTGGACGTGATTGCCCTGGAGGGGGCACTGAGCAGCGGAAAGGAAGTCAGCACGCTGAGCGGAGTCACCATCTATCACATTCAGCGCCGCGACCATAACGAGCTAGGCCCCTGGAGCTATGTCTCCCGGCTGCTGCGCTTCCTGTTTCGGTCGTCCGCCGTTCTCACCCGGCTGCACAAACTCAATCGCTACGACGTGGTGCACATCCATAACATGCCGGATTTCCTGGTCTTCGCGGCCTGGTATCCGAAAATGACCGGGGCGCGCCTGATCCTCGACATTCATGACATCGTTCCGGAACTCTTCGCCAACAAATTCAAAACCGGACTGAAGCGGTTCTATGTAACGGGCCTGCGCTTTGTGGAGAAGTGGTGCTGCCGTTTCGTCGACCACGTTATTATCGCCAATGACATCTGGGTCGAGAAGCTCGTGGCCCGGTCTGTCGCAGCGGCCCAGTGCTCGGTTGTCCTCAACCTTCCCGATCCCAATGTCTTTTCCCGGCGACAGCGCACTCGTCGGGATGGCCGTTTTATCGTGATTTTCCCAGGTACTTTCCAGTGGCATCAGGGCCTCGATATCGGCATCAAAGCCTTCGCCGAATTCAGGAAGAAGATGCCCAACGCCGAGTTCCATCTGTACGGCGCGCAGGACGAGAAGCTCACCAATTGGCTGCAAGACATTGCGCGCGACCTCGGGCTCGAGCACGCAGTGAAGTTCTGCGGAATTGCGTCGCTCGATGCCATCCCGGAAATCATTGCCAATGCGGATCTCGGCGTAGTGCCCAAGCGCGCGGATTCTTTCGGCAATGAGGCTTACAGCACCAAGATTATGGAATTCATGTCCCAGGGCATTCCGGTCGTGGTGTCGCGTACCAGGATCGACAGTCACTATTTCGATGAGGAGACGGTCCGTTTCTTTCCCTCAGGCGATAGTGCGGCCATGGCTGAGGCGATGTATGAAGTGGCTCGGAATCCGGCGTTGCGGGAATCTCTCATACGGCGCGGCCTGGAATATGTGGAACTCCACTGCTGGGATCGGACCAAGCAGCAGTACTTTGATCTCATCGACAACCTCTCCACCCAGAGGTTTGATAATTACGACCTGAAGCGCGGAATCACTTCGGTCGTCGAAGGGTGAGCTCCGCTTCCATTGCTTAAACGTCAGCAGGAAGAATGATGCTCAATCATACTGTGCAAATCACGTCGTCCACCGAATTGCCATCTCCGGACCCCATGATCGTGGAAGTCGATCCCTGGAAGGACCCCCGCTGGGAGGCCTTTGTTCTGGGTCATCCGGACGCCACGATCTATCACCATCCTGCCTGGCTGAAGGTCCTCGAGCGCGAATACCGCCAGCGATCGCTCTTTCTGGCCTGTGAGGATCCGGATGGTACGCTGCAGGGCGTCTTTCCGCTGCTGTACACGCGCGGTCTCCCTTTCAGCCACGGTCCTCTAACAGGTCCCCGGCTCTCCTCGCTGCCGCGCACGCCGCTGGCCGGACCCCTCGCCGTCGATCGCGCGGCCCTGTCTGCCCTGGTGCGCGAAGCTCTGCGGCGGGCCTCTGTCCACTCCGTTCGTCTGCAGATCAAGGCGCAGGCAGAAGAGCTGAACGACGTCATCGAGGGAATCGTGAGAAAGGCGTGGCGCCAGACCTACATCGTGCCCCTCGCCGGAAAACCCGGCCAGCCGCATCGGATTCCCGGCAGTCAGAATCGCTCCAGCATCAAACGATCGATCAACAAAGCTATCGCCGGCCGTGTGCATACGCGTCCGGCGGAGACTGAGGACGATCTGCGCATCTGGTATTGGATCTATCTCGAGACAATGCGCCGCAACGTTGTCCCCGCCAGGCCCTACAGATTCTTTCGGGCGCTCTGGGAGCTGATGCGATCGACCGAGATGATGCGGTTGTTGCTCGCCGAGCAGCAAACCGCGGCCGGTTCTCGGATCGTCGGCGGTCATTTGTTTTTTACGTTTGGTTCGACCGTGACCTATGCGTTCGGCGCGTCGCGGGCCTCCGACTTCGCTCTTCGCCCCAACGACATCATCATGGGGCAGGCCATTAATGATGCCAGCATGGCCGGATACAAGTTCGTGGACCTTGGCGAAGTGCCGAAGGACGACGACGACCTGGCGAGGTTCAAGACTAAATGGGGCGCGGAGCCGGTGCGTCTGTACCGGTATTACTTCCCGGACTTCCCGGACGCTGACCCTTCGCAGGACAAAACAAGAGGTTCTTCGTTCGTGCTCGCGAGGAAGATCTGGAGTCAGCTGCCGCTGGGCATCACGTCGTGGCTGGGAGACCAGATCTACACGTACCTCTAATTGGCGCGGGGAGTCCTTTTGGTGCGTCCGGCAAGGAGCACTCACCTGGAGGCAGAAGGCTCCTGTCCCCGCGCTGTTCAGCCCATCCAATATGCCGGTGCAGCCGCCAGTGTCTGTCGAAATAGACCCGGAGATTCAGAGCGAACGAGGGCCTTCACCTTCTCGACCGCCGCGCCGGTTCACGCGCCGGTCGTTCCTCGCGCTTGCTGCAACCTCGCTCGGGGGTCTTGCGCTCTATTCTGGCGAAATCGCGCGTCACAAACTGGCAGTCGAAAAGTATTCGGTCCACCTTCCCCGCTTGCCAGAGGCCTTCCGCGGCATGCGGATCGTTCAAATCTCTGACATCCACTATCTCGAATGGACGGAAAGCTCCTTTCTCCGGCATGTAGTCGATCAAGTCAACGCCCTCAACCCGGACCTGGTCGTGCTTACCGGGGATTTCGTCACCTACGGGCCGGTGCGTTGGCCCAGCGAGGACGCGCACAAGAGATACGCCCTCCGCCACTTGCCGGAATGTGTCTCTATCCTCGGCGGCATCCGGTGTCCATTACGCTATGCCACGCTGGGCAACCACGACATGATGGTCGGCGGCCGATATGTCTATGGCGATCTGGTCAGCCAGGGTCTGCCCATTCTGAGAAACAGCGCCGTGCCCCTCGAGAGGAATGGCCAGCGCCTGTGGCTTGTAGGTCTGGGCAGTGCGTGCGCGAGAGATGTGGATCTGGACCGTGCCATTCCAGACGGCGCTGTCCGCGACAAGGAAGCGATGATCGTTCTCGCGCACGAGCCCGATATTCTGCCCGAGATCGCCAAACACGG
>JBEKRG010000057.1:0-29421 GCA_049518955.1 Occallatibacter sp. | reverse complement strand
CCGGCTGTCGCCATCCACGCTTGAAGAGTTGAATACGTCAACAACAGCGGCAAGCCGCTCGAAAAGCCGAGCGCAAGCACCTGGAGCACGCGGGGCTCAGTATAGGCAGCCAACGCGCGCCGCCAGTTGGTTCGGGTTTGTGCGTGCTTGGTCGCCGGTGATTCGTTCATCTCAATTTGCGTGCGCACCTTCTCTCAGCCTACCTCCGCCGGCGCAGCTTATTCTGAAAACGTGAAACTCGGAATCATCTCCGATACCCACGGCCTCCTCCGCCCCGAAGTCGCTCCCGCCCTCAACGGCGTTGACCGCATCCTCCACTGTGGCGACATAGGAAAAATCTCCATCCTCAATGAACTCGCCAAGATCGCTCCCGTCACCGCCATCCGCGGCAACGTCGACCGAGAAGGCCCCTGCGGCAAGCTTCCAGAAACCGACGTTGTCCTCATTGAGAACCCTCCTCACGCCAGCCTCTATCTCTATATGCTCCACGACCTAAAGACTCTCCACCTCGATCCCGCCGCCGCCAAGTTCGCCGCCGTCCTCTATGGCCACACCCACGTCCCCAATTACGTTACGAAAAGAGGCGTCCTCTACTTCAATCCCGGCTCCTGCGGCCCGCGCCGCTTCGAACTGCCAGTCACCATCGGCGTGTTGGAAATCACCGCGGGAAAAATCCATCCCAGGATCGTCACGCTCAACCCAAAATTGTGATACCGTTTCGCCATCATGAGAATCGGGATTTTTACGTTGGCCGCAATCTGCGCCACGCTGCCCTGCGCCGCGCAATCGGGGAAACTATCTGATTGGGGAAAGCTGATCGACGACCATCAATGCGAAGCTGCCAAAAGCCTATGCACAAAATTCGCCGACTCGGCCAACATCGCCGAACAAGCCGAGGCCCAGAAATGTCTCGCAAACGTCGCGTTGTGCGGACACGATGCCATCCAGCTTGAAGGCGACGATGCCGGCGGCGGGAATATGCATGGAAGTTACACGCCCGAGGCAATTGACCAGGCGCTCGTGCACCTCAACCTCGGCATCAAGCTTGCCCCACAAGACCTTTCCATTCACAAAGGACGCTTGTACCTTCTCGAGATTTCCGGCCGCTACAACGAGATGATCAAGGCTCTTGACGAAAGCTGCTCTCTATATAAAGGAAAGGATGCGCCGGATACCTGGCTACCCTATGCCCCGGAGATCGCCGATCTTGGCCACTTTGAAGTTGGCTTGGAGCTCATGAAGGTGCTCGACCGGCACTACCCGAACACGCCGGATATCGTAGCAAACATCGGCGGTTTTCTGCTGATGATGAAGAAGCCTGCTGACGCAATTCCCTACCTTCAGCAATCGGTCCAGCTCTCGCCTCAAGATTCACTGAACGCTTGGGATCTCGCCCGCGCCTACGACTACACTGACCAGATTGAGTTGGCCGAAAAGTGGTACCAAAAAGCTCTCTCGCTTCCGCAAGACCAGGACATGGTTGGCGATGCCGCCTGCCTTTACGCGGAATTCGTCGAAACCAAGCTAAATGACCGGAACCGCGCCTGCCCTCTGGAGAAGAAGAGTTGCCCAGTTAAGGAGCAAACTGCCTGCGCTGCATCCACGCCTGCAAAATCTCAATAGTCCCAAGACCGAATGAGGGCCTGTTTCCTAGTCCCTTGTCCCTCGTCTCACCCATCCCGCATGCCAAGAACGCGTCCCCCTTCCTTCATGCCTTCCTTAGATTCGCAATGTTCGAATCGGAAATAGGACGCCTCTTCGTGGCGTTACGCAGACGGCCGATCATCTCGGCCGCCTCGATCCAGGAGCCTACAAAATGGCCTTCCGCGCAGTCCTCTGCTGCGGATTGCGGCTTTGCTCGATCCTCCTTTTCCTCACCGTCAGCGCAGCCGCTCAAACCACAACCCCACCTCCCGCGCCCCCAGCAGATTCGGGCACATCAACCGATTTCTTCATCATGCCCGGCTCGGACTTCGACCGTCCCGGCCTTGTTCCCCGCGCCAACCTCAACATCGGCATCGGCCACACGTTCAAATTCCTCAACAAAGATCCCATCGGCGACGAACTCACGTTCACTTACACCTATGAGAACGCCGGCTCTCACGGCTTCTTCCACACCAACTTCGGCTCGCACACTGAGGCGCTGGGCGTGATGAAGAACTTCAACTTGCCCAAAACCAAAGTGGTCACGGGCTACACGTGGATTCAGGCGGGTCTCACGAGCTTCACCGGCAATGCCCACGTCGAGAACCGCTTCTATGACGGCGAAGCTCTAGGCGTTGCCATTCACTTCAACGATCACAACGGAATCTGGATTCAGGAGAGCTACAACAAAATCCCGACGGTCCCGTGGTACACCACCACCGGCATCGGCTACACCTGGAGCTGGTAAATCTTTGAATTCTTCGATTGCAGGGTGCGCCGCTCGCAGGCCCACCTCCGTTCGAGCGACTTCTTGATCCCTTGGTCGCTAGTCCCTCAGTCCCTAGCCCCTCGTCCCTGCCTTATCCATACACCGCTGGAATAAAGTTCTGCTCCTGAATCGGCGGCCGCACATACTTCGACTTCATGATCCGCGGCAGCTTCAGCGGCGCCGGCGTCAGGTCGCGGTAAGGAATCATCGACAGCAAATGCCGGATCACGTTCAGCCGCGCCGATTTCTTGTTCTCCGCGTTCACCACAAACCACGGAACCTGCTTGGTATCCGTCACCGCGAACATCTCATCCTTGGCCCGCGAATAATCCGCCCAATGCTTGCGCGACTCAGATCCATCGGGCTCAACTTCCATCTCTTCGTCGGCTTGTCCATCCGGTCCTGAAACCGCCGCTCCTGCTCCTCGTCGCTCACGCTGAACCAGTATTTGATCAGCGTGATCCCCGATCGCGCCAGCATGCGCTCGAACTCCGGGCAGCTCTGCATGAATTCCAGATACTCTCTGTCCGTGCAAAATCCCATCACGTGCTCCACGCCCGCGCGGTTATGCCAGCTTCGGTCGAACAGCACCATCTCCCCCGCTGCCGGTAAATGCGCCACATACCTCTGGAAATACCACTGCGTTTTCTCGCGCTCCGTCGGTGTCGCCAGCGCAGCAATCCGGCACACGCGAGGATTCAGCGAGTCTGCGATCCGCTTGATCGCCCCGCCCTTGCCCGCCGCATCGCGCCCCTCGAACAGAACCACCACGCGCAGCCCCTCGTAGCGGATCCACTCCTGCAGCTTCACCAGCTCCACTTGCAGCCGTCGCAGTTCGCGCTCATATTCGCAGTCTTTACCCAAACGCAGCGCCGCCACCTCGCCATCGACCTTCCCATTTGCATGCCCGTTGGGCTGCCCATTCGGGCTCCTGTTCGCCTGCGCCGCACTATTCGGCTTCCCCGCCCCATTCCCCTCGCCATGCTTGTGCTTCTTGTCTTTCTTCGCCATGGTTCCCTCGCGCGGCAGCCTGTTCCGCCTCACCCTCCCTATCTGCAAATCCCTCTCCTCGATTACTCCGGCGCTCACGCCCTCCTTCCTCCGTTGCCTCACCTGACTCCGCGTCCGGATCGCCCATAACGATATGCGTGTGCGTCAGTAACGTGACGAACAAGGTTCGGCAGGCGGTCCGCCTGCCCATGCGCTCCTTCTGTGCGCCCATAATTGAATCTGTGAACGCTCGAAACAATCTCGCTCTCTTAAACGATTTTGCCGCCTATCTCCGCGTGGAAAAAGGACTTCGCCCGCTCACCTGCGAGGCTTATCTCAGCGATTTGCGCATCTTTTCTGAGCTTCTTGAAGAACGCAACGCCGTCCTGCTCTCCGCCGTCGAGGCAGATGTCTCCGCATTTCTCGATCACCTCCGCACCCACAACATCGACTCCCGCTCCGCCGCGCGCAAGCTGAGCTGTCTCCGCGGCTTTTATAAATGGCTTCTTCTCGATCGCCGCATTCATCACGACCCCACCGTCAACATCGAGTCGCCCAAGGCCTGGAAAGTTCTGCCCAAATCTCTCGCCGAGCCCGAAGTCACCGAAATGCTCGAGCGCGCTGCCATGGCTGCCTCGCACCCGCAAGCCAAAGCCACCGCGCTGCGCGACCGCGCCATTCTCGAGCTTCTCTATGCCGGCGGCCTCCGCGTTTCTGAGGTCACTGGGCTTTCCGTCAGCGATCTCGGCCTCGACGCCGGGCGCGTGCAGGTTCGCGGCAAGGGCGATAAAGAGCGCATCGTCCCTCTCGGGCGCTCCGCGATCCAGGCTCTCGAACAGTACCTCCGCGAAGGCCGCCCTCATCTCGAGCGCATCAGCTCCGTCCGCAGGAAGAGACCCACACCAAGTGACCGCTCGCGCCTCTTCCTCTCGCTGCGCGGCATGCCCCTCACGCGCCAGTGGATCTGGAGCCTCGTCAAGCGCTCCAACCATTCCACCAGCCCTCACGGCCTGCGCCACAGCTGCGCTACGCACATGGTCGAGCACGGCGCCGACCTGCGCAGCGTGCAAATGATGCTCGGCCACGCCGACATCTCCACCACGCAGGTCTACACGCATTTGGCCCTCGGCCGCCTCAAAGCCGTTCATCGCATGCATCATCCGCGCGGCGCGCGGCGCGTGCCAGATTCCGCTCCCGAGGCCGCCCCGGTTCTCGGCCCGCAACTCGTCGAGTCCAGAATTGTACCGCGCAACTCCAGCGAGGAAACCCCATGAGCGCAACCGCCGCGCCCCCTGGCTCTTCCTCGCCACACGCTTCCTCGTCCTCCGTTTCCTCGCCGGCCCGTTCCAAAACCGCCGCCGCCAAGAACGCAGACCAAAAAATCGCATCCTTGGTCGACGCCTACCTCCACGTCCTCTCCGCTGAACGCGGCTCTTCGGCCCACACCCTTCGCGCCTACCGTCGCGAGCTGCACGGCTTCTCCGCCTGGCTCGCCGGCCAACACCCCCGCCTCACCGTCGCCCGCATCGAGCACACCCACATCCGCTCCTATCTCGGCACGCTCTACGATCGCGGACTCTCCAAAGCCTCCGCCGCCCGTGCGCTCGCATCCATTCGCAGCTGGTTCAAATGGCTGGCACGCAACCACCACATCGAGCAAAATGCCGCGTCCCTCGTCTCCACGCCGCGCCTGCCCAAACATCTGCCCCGCGTGCCGTCCATTGAACAGATGAACCGGGTGGTCGATTCCGTGCTCGACGGCGCAGCAAGCTGGCCCGCTCGCGACAGGGCAATCCTGGAAATGCTCTACGGCTGCGGCATCCGGAACGCCGAGCTCACCGCCCTCAATCTTGAAGACATTCACTGGGCCAACGAGGCCATCCTCGTTCGCGGCAAAGGCCAAAAGCAGCGCTATGTCCCCTTGGGCGACTCTGCCGCCGAAGCCCTCCGAGCCTACATCGCCGAACGCGCCGCCCTCCTTGCAGCGGACGATGGACAAAGATCCCGCAAAGCTGACAATGGACAAAAGCCGCTGAACACACCGGCTCTCTTTCTCAATCTGCAACTACGCGGCCTCCAGAAAGGTGGTCAGGCTCGCCTCACCACGCGCAGCGTCGGCCGCATCGTCAAGCACATCGCAATTCTGCGCGGGCTTCCCTCTGACGTGCATCCGCACACCCTGCGCCACGCCTTCGGAACCCACTTGCTTGAAGAAGGCGCCGACCTGCGCGCCATTCAGGAGCTGCTCGGCCACGAGCGCCTCTCCACCACGCAGCGCTATACCCAGCTCACCACTGCGCAGCTAACCGCCGTCTACGACCGCACCCATCCTCGCGCCCGCTAGCCGCCGGCACACTTCCTCGACTTGCCGCCCCGCATGCAACATCAAACCCCAAGGTCACATCTCATACACAGAGGCTCCGTCAGGCAGGAAACGCCGCGACCTCACACCGAGGGGGAAAGTTATGGCGCAAACAATTCTCGATAATCAGGCAACAGTCGACGATATCTTCCGCGAGGTCAACCGCATCAAGACTGTCGTCACCGACGCGGTCGATGATGGCGTTCAATCGGCCATCTGCGCCATGAAGCAGGGCCGCGAAGTCGCCGAGGACGCGGTCCACGACGCCCGCTATGCCATCAAGCGGAACCCTCTGCAGTCAGCGGGCATCCTGCTTGGCGTCGGCATCCTCCTCGGCAGCATCGTCACATTCCTCGCCGTGCGCCGCGATTGAATCCGGAATTCGCTGGCTCGCAAGGAGATTGGCGCCAAGAGCATCGACTCCGTCGGACTGAACCCGTCCAAGGGGCGATTCTCGGGGCGTTTCGATCACAAAATCGACGAAATTTCACGAAATTTGTCGACGGTTTTGAGGCCGATTTATTGATTACAAAAGAGTTAGATTGGAAAATATACCCCCTGGGGGTATAAAAACACTTTTATGGCTTTTTGCCCTCCGGATGAGGCGAATCTTCAAACAGATCAGTTTGCCCACCTAAAACAATTGTAGAGATTAGGAAGAAATTGTCGGCAAACTTGACGTAGAGAATTCTCGATTTGTTTTCAGTGGGTTGGGGTGGCCGGAGGACGACAGGGGGCTTGACACCCCAAACGGCTGCCCCGAAAGCGAAACGGCTCGTTCATCGTCCAGGGCAGCTCCGTTCATCGTGCGCTGATCGCTGAAGCCTGTCAGCTACCGGCTACAAGCTGCATGCTGTCATCAGCCAGCTGTCCCTACGTCGAGTAGTCCGCGTTGATGTGGATATACTGCGCCGTCAGATCCGTCGTCCAGAACACGCACGACCCCTGTCCCTGGTTGAGCTCAATCGAGATCGAGAACTCGCGCTGGCTGATGTACTCGTGGGCTGAGGCTTCATCAAACTCCACTGCGCGTCCGCCGTCGCGGCAAATCTGCAGCTCGCCGAAGCGAATGTCGATGCGCGCCGGATCGACCTGCGCACCGGAGTAGCCGATCGCCGCGGCCAGCCGGCCCCAATTCGGGTCGCACCCCGCCCACGCCGTCTTCACCAATGGCGAATGAGCAATCGCCTTGGCCACGCGCAGCGCGTCGGCATCACTACTCGCACCGCTGATGCGCAGCTCCACCACGTGCGATGCGCCTTCGCCGTCGGCCACCACCTGCCGCGCCAATGAAGTGCACACATCGGTCAGCGCGACCGCAAACGCTGCGTCGTCCGCGCCAATCTTCACGCCGCTGGCTCCGGACGCGAGCAAGAGCACAGTATCGTTCGTCGACGTGTCGCCGTCGACCGAAATTCTGTTGAAGCTGACTTCAACCGCGGCCTGGAGGTAGCCGTCTAGATCGGCAGGCTCGATCGCCGCATCGGTCAGCACGTAGACCAGCATCGTAGCGTGAGGCACCAATTGCGGATGAATCATCCCCGAGCCTTTTCCGAAGGCGGCAATGCGTACTTCGCGCGCGGTTCCGTCCGCGCCCTTCAACTCGAGCCGCGCAAAGGCCATCTTCTCGACCAGATCCGTGGTCAGAATCGCGTGCGCCGCGTCGGAGAAATCGCTCGTGCTGGAGCCCACACCTGCGGCCAGCTCCGGCAGCACGGCAATCAGCTTCTCGGCCGGCAGGGGCACGCCAATGATCCCGGTTGACGACGGAAACACCTCTTCCGCGCGGCAGCCAAAAGTCCGCGCAACAGCGGCGCAGGTCGCGCGCGCCGCGCGCAGTCCGGCCTCGCCTGCGGCGCAGTTGGCATTGCCCGCGTTGATAGCTGCCACGCGCACGTGTCCGCCGGTCGCGCTCAAATTCTCCTTGTCGACAATCAGGGGCGCGGCAATCACGCGGTTCGAAGTAAAAGCGGCCGCCGCGCTGGCGGGCTCGTCCGCCACAATCAGAGCGAAGTCAGGCCGTCCGCTGGCCTTCAGGCCGGCTTTCACGGCACCAAATCGGAATCCTTTTGGGATGGTGTTGCTCGATAAATCGCTCATGCGGTCAACCCCATTTAATCTAGCAGGTGAGGGGCGCATCGGAACCAGTTCATGAGCCAGAACGAAATCAATCCGCAAACCTTTCTTGAGATGCGCGCGGTCAACGTCGCTCGCGGCGATCGCGTCGTCCTGCACGACGTGAATCTCAGCATTCGCGCCGGCGAGCACGTCGCCATCCTCGGACCGAACGGCTGCGGCAAATCCACGCTCATTCTGGCCATGACTTGCCAGCTCTATCCCATCGTTCACCCCGGCATGCTCGTCCGCATCTTCGGTCGTGAGCGCTGGGATCTGACCGAGCTGCGCCGCCACTTCGGCATCGTGACTGCCGGGCCCATGGGCACCGACCTGCCCGGCGAGCGAACGGCCGTCACATCCGGACTCGACGCCGTGATTTCCGGCTTCTTTTCGGCCTCCACAATATGGCCCAATCTCCATGTAACCGATGAAATGAGAGCCCGGGCGCAAGAGGCTTTGGCGCGAATGGAGGCGACTCACCTCTCCCAGCAACTCGTCGGCGCCATGTCGGCCGGAGAAAAGCGCCGCATCCTGATTGCCCGCGCGCTCGTCCACCGGCCGCAGCAGCTCCTTCTCGACGAGCCCTCCAACGCGCTCGATCTTTCTGCTCAGCGCGAGTTGCGCGAAACGCTGCGCGGGCTTGCCCGCGAAGGCACTGGCCTGGTGATGGTCACGCATCATCTCGGCGACATATTGCCGGAGATTGAGCGCATCATTCTCATGCGCGATGGCCGCATTGTGGCCGACGGCCGCCGAGAGGATCTTTTGACCGAACCGCGCCTGAGCGAGCTCTTCCATGCCCCGGTGCGCATCGGCCGCGACGCAGAATGGTTGCACAGCTGGTGACGAGGAACAAAATCCGTCTGGGGACACAAGAATTTGTCACGGTGAAGACGATGGAAAGCGTGATAAAACCCGCTCGCTGGAAGTTGCTTCTCGCCTTCGCGATCATCTATCTCGTCTGGGGATCGACCTTCTTCGCCATCCGCGTTGGCGTCAGTGAGCTCCCGCCATTTCTCTTCTGCGCCATGCGATTTCTGGCCGCTGGCCTGCTGGTTTATCTCTGGGCAATTGCACGCGGCGAGCGCGGGCCGACCATGCGCCAGTGGCTTTCCGCATTCCTGCTCGCGTTTCTCATCTTCGTCGTCGACTACGGCCTCCTCTTCTGGGCAGAGCAGCGCGTTCCCTCCGGCATCGCGGCCGTCATCATGGCCACCATTCCCGGATTCATGACCTTGTCCGAGATTCTCATTCTCCGAACCCAGCGGCTTACCGCGCGGCTCGCTCTCTCGCTTCTTGCGGGATTTGCGGGCGTCGCTATCCTCGTGAGCCCGTCGCATTTGCTCGGCAACCTCGGCGGCGCCGCGATCGACAAAGAAGGCGCCATCGCGCTCATCATCGGAGCCATCGGGTGGTCGGTCGCATCGGCGCTATCGCGCAAACTGCCGCTTCCTTCGTCGAAAGTGATGAGTTCGGGCGCGCAGATGCTCGCTGGCGGAATCATGCTGGCTGCAGTCGCCGCGTTACGGGGTGAGGGTCGCGGGCTTCATCTCTCCGCGATCTCCGGCTCCGCATGGGTCGCGTTGCTCTACCTCATCTTCGCGGGCTCCATTGCAGGATTCACCGCCTATGTGTGGCTGCTGCACCACGAATCCCCCACCAAGGTGGGGACCTACGCATACGTCAATCCCGTCGTTGCCGTCTTGGTGGGCTACTGGCTGGGCGGCGAGCCAGTGGGCGTCCGCACGATTGTCGGCGGAATATTCGTCCTGGCCAGCGTTGTGGCGATCACAAGTATGCGTGCCAAAACCAAGCCTCTCACCGCAGAGGGCGAAGGATAAATGAATTAGGCCGAATGGGCGACATGCAATTCCGCCTGAGTTCAACCGCCTGTTCCAGACCTGTGTTACCATTCGGCCAACTGGTCGACCCCCTTTTCATGGGGCGGAGGGCAAATCATCATGACGATTTCCAGGCGAGATTTCATCAAGACAAGCGTTGCTGCCGGTGCCATCGCGAGCATGGGCAGCCTGCCTGTGCATGCCGAGCGCGCATCCGCATCGAGTTTGGTCACGCTGGGTAAATCGGGAGTGAAAGTCACGCGCCTCGCATTCGGCACGGGCAGCAAAAACGGCCAGGTACAGTCTGCGCTTGGGCAAAAGGAATTCAGCAGGCTTGTTGCCTATGCTTATGAGCGCGGGGTCCGTTTCTTCGAAACGTCGGAATCCTATACGACGCCGGCTATGCTCGGCGAGGCGCTCAAGCCGTTTCCCCGTGACAGCTATCAATTGATGTCCAAGGTCACAACGGAAGACGAGGGCGATCCGCTGAAGAGGCTTGACGAGTTGCGCCGCACTTCGCAGACCGATTACTTCGACATTATGCTGCTTCACTGGCAGCACACTGGCACCTGGCCAGCCGACACCGGGCGCTGGCAGGATGCAATTCTCGAAGCGCAGCATCGCCAGACGATTCGGACCCACGGGGCCTCGGTGCACGGGCTGCCCGCGCTGCGAAAGGTGCCCGAGACCAAGTGGCTCGAAATCGCCATGATCCGCGTGAACCACAAAGGCACGAGGATGGACAACGAGAACGACGATTGGGATGTCCCCGGCAACGTCAACGAGGTCGTCAATCATGTCCAGCAAGCCCGGACCGAGGGGATGGGCGTGATCAGCATGAAACTTGTGGGCGAGGGAACCTTTACCGGCCGCAACGATCGCCAGGAGGCAATGCGATTTGCTTTCCGGAATGCGGGCGTCGACTGTGTCACGGTCGGCTACAAGAGCACAGCGGAGATCGACGAGGCCATTGACAACGTAAACCTGGCGTTTGTGTAATCAGCTCGCCGTGGCGACGAATGCTGGTGGGCCCGGAAGGATTTGAACTTGAGCCGCTGACCTTGTCCCTCATCGCGAAGGGCAAAGAAGCCCTTTTGAACACCGTGTAGCATCATTCCTTCAACCGCCTGTCTCTTCCATTCGGCAATTCACTTCATGACACAAGGATGTGTGACGGTCGTTCGCGAAGTTCCCACTCGAATTGACTACTCTAACGGCGAGAGGAGACAAGAAGCAACAATGAAAATGGTTGACTGTAGCTGTGGTTGAAGCCGCTGCGCCGCGCCGACACCGTAGACTTATTCCGGTAGGAGGCGCGACATGGCAAAGGACGACTCCGCTCAATATGCTTCGGCACCCGATCGTGCTGGGTTGAGGCTTGTTATGATGCGGCACTTGTTTCTCGCGTTCGCTGTGTGTATCTGCACGGCTTGCACCGCAGCCGCGCAAACGCCCGATGCCCAACCGGTCAACCCGGATGAGACACCGGCCGCACGGGTGCTGCTGCACGATTTGGACAAAATTACTGGCCACGCCACGATCAGCGGTGAGCATAACTATCCAAACACTGTCTCCCGCTACTCAGACCGCGTTTACGATTTAACTGGCGAATACCCCGGCATCTTCGGACAAGACTTCGGCTTCTCAGGTGGGGACGATAAGGACTCCGCGCTTGGGCGTCCGTCCATGATTCAGGAGGTAATTCGCCAGTACCGCAATGGCGCAGTGATCGCACTGACATGGCACGCGGTGCGTCCGACTGAAGACGAACCTGTCACTTTTCACGACAGCGTGCAAGGGCACCTGACTGACTGGGAGTGGCGCCAGCTTCTTACACCCGGTACTGATCTCAATACGCGCTGGTGCCGGCAGGTGGACCGCATCGCCGGCTACCTGAAAGAGCTGCAGGACGCAGGCGTGCCTGTGCTCTTCCGCCCTTACCACGAGATGAACGGCAGCTGGTTCTGGTGGGGCGGTCGCCCAGGCCCGGATGGCTCTGCGGCACTCTACCGCCAGATTTATGACCGTTATGTGCACATGCATCATCTCAACAATCTCGTTTGGGTGTGGAACGTAAACAGCCCCAGTTCGAGCGCCGGCTCTGTTGCCGACTACTTTCCTGGCTCCGCCTATGTTGACGTGCTTACGATGGATATCTACGGACCATTCCGCCAGGAATTCTATGACGGAATGGTGGCGCTTGCGGATCCCCTTCATAAGCCGATCGCCCTGGCCGAGGTGGGGGCCATGCCGTCGCTCACCACACTTGCAGCACAGCCCCGCTGGGCATATTTCATGATGTGGAGCGGTTTGGAAGAAAGCTTCAATAGCCTCGACCAATTGCAGACGAACTTTCACGCTCCGAGCATCATTAATCGAGGCGATTCACGCATTTCCGCGCCGCTTGCGGCTCCGACTACGCCTCCGGCGCCTGGAGGCTTTAGTGCCGACGCTGAGGTGCGCGCCCTGCTCGCTAAACTAGCTGATGCGAAGGGAAAGGGAGTTCTCAGCGGGCAAAGCGTAGTCGAATTCGCCGCCAGCACTTTCCCCGAGGCGCAGGCGGTACTTACCGCAACCGGCAAACAACCTGCGATCGTCGAAATCGGTCTGACCGGAGCCACCGAGCCAAGTACGCTTCTCGCGCAAGTGCGGGAGGCGACGCGCCGAGGCGAGTTGGTCGCATTGCGCTGGACCCCGCCTCGCCCAACCGACGGCGCCGCTACGGGCGTGCTCACGAGTTTTGAATGGCAGCAGTTGCTCGAGCTGGGAACAGACCTGAATCATCGTTGGGCAGCGCAGGCAGATGCTGTAGCCGCGCTATTGCGCCCGCTCGCCGAGGCGCATCTCGCCGTGCTCTGGAGCCCATATCCGGCGCAGAACGGAAACGGCAATTGGTGGTCAGGTCATCCTGGGCCTGAAGGCTCACAGGAGTTGTACCGAAGGCTCTATGAGCACCTTACCGTCGATGGCAACCTCCATAACCTTGCTTGGGTTTGGGAAGCGGTGCCTCCCAGCTTCAATCCCGGAGGAAACAATGGGCTGGAAGATTTCTTTCCCGGGCCGTTGCATATCGACGCGATCACGCTGGATGCAAATACGCTTGGCGAAAGCCGCTTCCCGCTCGACCGCCTTGTGTCTCAGTTTGCCGGCGACAAACCATTCGGTGTTCGCGTCGCCTCGGGCGTACCGGCTGCGGACGTGCTCACACGAGAGGTGAACTGGAGGTGGATGCTGTTGTCGCCCACTGCTATGTCTGGTTCTGCTGGCGTGCCTGGTTCTGATGCGATCAAGGCCTTCTACGCAGATCCGCACGTGCTAGTCGCGGCCCAGAAATAATGACGGGCCCAAATCTCAGATAAAGCCGATCATCGGAGCCGTTTACTGGTTCCGGGCGGTTGGTTGGCCTTCAACCCGGAACCGGAGGTCAGATATCGGTATTTCCCTAACCACTGAATGAGTGCAGCCTAAGCCTATTCTTCTCCCGCGAGTTTGCGCAGGCGAGCACTCACATTCCAAAATGCCCGGCCGTCGTGGTATCCGCCCTTCCAAATGGAGCCCTTGTCCTGAATGATGGGCGTGCCGTCCGCCTCGGTCAGGTTATACAGGCCGCGGTATTGGCTATCGATTGTGTGGTTCTTGATGAAGTTCCACTGTTCGACGAACCTAGCAAAGTAAATGGGCTCCCGCGTTCCGTATCGCTCGTGCATCATAAGCAGCGCATTCAGCCCTTCTGCCTGGACCCACCATTCCTTGAGCTGGCTTTCCGGCTTGCCCGCGGCTGTGCCGTCCTGGAAGAAGCCACCGTTGCTCGCGTCCCAGCCGTAGGCAAGAGCGTGATCGACCAGCATTTTTGCCATTCGTTCCGTTTTCTCGCTCGCGTGGTGATGAAGGAGTTCGTCTGTTTCCAGCATTAAATAGGCGGTCTCAACATCGTGGCCGAAGGAATCGAGGTCGGGAATGGGCTGCCAGGCATTGGTGAAATAGAGATTCATCGCACCGGGCTCGACGCAGATCTTATCGCGTACGATGTCCAGCATTTCTTCAAGGCGTGCGCGCAGCGCCGGATCAGGCCAGACGCGGTAAAGCTCCGTGAAGGCCTCGAGCAAATGAATGTGCGTGTTCATCGACTTGTAGCCGACAGGACCGATGGGCCCCATGGCGACGCGTCCGTTGGGGACATTCGTCTGAATCGGCGTGCCGTCGCGGGCAAGCCACTCATGATATCCGCCATGCTCGGAGTCATGCGCGTGCTGGTCGGTCCAGAGAAAAGCTTTTTTCGCGAGGTCGAGCGCCTTGGGATCGCCAGTAGCCTGGTAGGCCGCGGCTAATCCATAAATGCAGAATGAAATGCCGTACAGATGTTTGCCGTCCTTGAATTCCGGAGTCACGTGGCCATCGTCGTCGAGCAACCAAAAGAAACCGCCGTCCTGCTTGTCCCACATGACGTTTTCCAAATAGGAGACCCCGTGCTGCACGATGGGCAGAAACTCCGTCTTCAGCTTCGGGTCACGCAGCACGACCTGGGATGCCACCCACGTCATACGTCCTTGCATGACGGAAGCCTTGCCGTCGCTGGGCGCCCACTGCCAGTCGCGGGTGAAGTGGGTGTGGAACCCACCATGTTCATGATCCAAGGACCGGGGGAACCAGACGTTGATCACATCGGTGTACTGCGCATTCTGGACTTCGGCGGCCAGCTTGAGATAGTCGGCGCGTGTCGGCGGCGGGATGCTGGTCGGCGCGAACTCTGTGGGTTGTTGTGCCATACATGAGCCAGAGGTTAGAAGCAGTGCGAGAGGGATGCACCGTATTCGCATCGCAAACCCATTTCGAGACGGTTGACCTACGATTCCGGCCATGCGCGCCTCCCATAACCTAATCAACACTGATTGGCTAATGCTACACCGTCGTACTCTGGGGTCCACATTTTCGCGCATGCCAAGGCCCAATCACGAGTCACGTGGCAGCAATTGGATTGAGCCAAGACAGGTACCCCGATGAGGCCCTCTGGAACATGCTCAACCAGAAAGCAGCCTCATGTGGCATACTCGCTCACCTCGATTAGTCGCTTGATTTTGCACGGTCGCGAAATGCCTGGGACAAAACGAAGTAGCCTCCCACCAATTCGATTAGCCGGGCTCCGGTCAAGTGACCGACAACTCGGAAGTAGCACCGAAAACGAGTCACTTCCGGATTGCCGACGATACGCCCGGAACACGGATGGGCTAAATCGCCATTAAGACGCTGCTGTTTTTCAGCTTCTGGCCGGCCCGGTGGATTCACGAACGACGAGTTTCGGTTCCACGACAATCTCGTCGCGTGGCGAAACTGTGTTGTGAAGGCGATTCAGCAGGCTCTGCGTGGCAATCCGGCCGATCTCCTCGAGCGGTTGGTTGATCGTTGTCAACCGCGGCAAAGTGAATGCAGCCGCCTTAATGTCGTCAAAACCGATGACCGAAACGTCCTCAGGCACGCACAGGTTGAAGTCCTTCAGAGTGCGAATCGCTCCCATGGCCGATATATCGTTGAAAGCGACAAGCGCGGTAAACCGCTGTTTGGCAGCCAGCAGCTTTTGCACAACGCTAAACCCAAGTTCCGGCGAGGTCATGTCGCGGTCGAGGTGCACCACCAGCTTCGGCTGAATCTCAATGCCCATTCGCTTCGCCACTTCAACCAGGTGATTCCAGCGCTCTTCGGAGTCAGAGCTGAACGGCATGCCGCGCATGAACGCGATTTTGCGATGCCCCAGCCCGTAGAGATGTCCCAGAGCGAGCTCAGCGGCCCGCGCGTGATCGAGCACCACGTTGGTGACGCCGTCAATATGCCGGTGGCCCGCCACGGCCACTACCGGAATCGAAACAGGATGCTCGAGATGGGTATCGACCGCGATGAGCCCCTGCGCTCCGCGCGAAACCAGTATCCGGGTGTAGTCCTCAATCAGATTCTTGTTGTGCCGGTGATGAGCCGTGAAGTAGAAATACCCCGACTTGATTAGCTGATCTCCGATGCCGCTCATCACCTCTGTGTGATATCCCTCGCCCAAGCCCGGCACCAGGATGCCGATGGTCAAGGTCCTGCGGTTGCGCAGCGAACGCGCCAGAAGATTTGGCTGGTAGTTCATCTTTTTGGCGGCCGCCTTGATGCGATCACGCGTCGCCTGGGGAATCGATCGCCCAGGTACGTCATTCATGACGACCGATACTGTTGCTGGATTGAGCCCAAGATGCTCAGCAACCTGCTTCAGGCTCGCTGTCTGGTGAACCCTGGACTTTGTTGCTTCTTGTGATTTCTTGCCGCTCGCGGAGTCCTTCATTTCGTCTCTCAAACTTATCTTGAACTCATTATCTTGCCGGCCTTACAACGCTCCGGGAATCGCGGCTGCGCGGCTTACCGACTCGTCGGTTGACGCGATTAGAAAGCAGGCAAACGTTTACCTTAGAGATCATAGGCGCTCTTGCGAATTCTGGCAAGGATTGAACTCTCAAGCGAAAGCGGCTTTTTCACAAATCGAAGGAGCTGAATTCTTCATAAGACACTCGATTGTCTTATGAAGATTCACCAAGAGCTGGATTGGATGTTCAAACCGGCTGCAGGCGCCGAAAGGTCAGCACAATCAGCACGATCATACCCAGTCCCGCGACCACCGGAACCACCAGTCCACAGCGCAGCGAATGATAGTGCGCCGATACCGACCCCGTGATCCAAGGAAAAATCGCCGCTCCAATGCCACCCATCGCAAAAAACCATCCTCGCGGCGACAGTTCCAGCAAATAGGACAGCGAAAGCGGGTAGAGGGGACCAACAAATGCGCCCGCTACGCCAGCAACGAGAAAAATCACCCAGGGATGAGGGAATGCAATCAAGAGGATCGTTGACAGAGTCACGCCAGTGCTGCCCCACATCATTACTTTCCGGCCCCCAACCTTCGTAAGCAATCGGGTTGAGAAGGCGAGCCTGCTAAGCATTTCACCAAGCCAGAAGATTGAGGTCGCAAGAGCGGCTCCCGCCAGGTCGCGAATTCCTGCGCGGTGAGAATAAGTTGTCAGCCAACCGCTCAGCACCGCCTCCACGCCCACGAAACTCATTGCCAGCACCAGGAGGATGGAGAAGAAGGTTTGAACGGATCGGTTCAGTCTTTGGGGTCTCTGCACAAGCCCAGCTGCCGGCCCCTGCCGCTCAATCAGAATCACCCACGCAAACATTGCGAGAAACAAAATGAGCATCATCAGGAAGACGGAGCCAAAGTCTCCGCGATGCAAGAGCGGCAGAATGCAAACCGGACCGGCTGCCGCTCCGGCCGACCAAGCGAAGCTCAACCAAACTAGCTTGGTGGCGCGCAGATTTCCCCAGTGATCGGAAAAAAACAGGTTGGTTGAAGTTATCGCTATGCCGAGGCCCAAGCCATAAAAAAAGAAGGCGACATATGCGAACTGCCCTTCACCAACAACAAGTGCACACAGAGTGGCAACCAGCAGGCCATAGCCGATTGCCATCGAGCGAACGCGATTCATGCCTGTTACAAGCGCGCCCAGCCCTGAAGCAAAGAACTGAAGGAACATGAGAAAGCCCGCTTGATCGTCGCGCAATCCCCATCGCTGCGAGAGGGCAGGAAGAATCACCCCCAGCATCACCGTTCCTGCGCCGGTCAAGCTCGATCCCACGCTCAACACTATGGTTGATGCACGATTCAGCAGTGGCGAGGAGTTTGTCAAGGCGGCCGGATTGGTCGCGGACTCCTCGCCTTCCGCGTTCCGCAGAACAATCCTTGGGCCTCTTCGTAGAACCCCGAAATTCATTTACTTCCCTCTCGCAGCATTCCGATGCCTCAGACATCGATCAATGTCACGCAAACAATCGATTGACTCATCATGGATGCAGTCAGTGTAGTACTCCGGGGCTCGCCATACAATCAGAGGCACATAGATTGCTCCTGATGTGTCGCGCGATCGAAAGCAGACTCAACGGACGAATCGGTCCAAGTGCTGGAATGAAGTCTGTCAACCTGTGCGCGGTTTTTTCTACTGTCTCATTCCCGCTGGCATGGGACAAACGCCGCCGTCTTTTGCGCAGCTAACGGCGACGCAGCGAGAGAGCGCGAATACGCCAGAGGAAAGAGAATCGAACGCAGAAGTTAACAGCTACCCGGAGTTGGTGGATATTACCGCTTCGACCGGGATTCAATTTGAACATTTGCCGAGTCCCGAACAGGAATTGATCGTGGAATCTATGAGCGGTTGTATGGCGCTGATCGATACTAACCGGGAAGGCTGGGATAAGGCAGAAGTTTTTGGCGGGACGGGAAGGTGGAGACGTTAACTAACCTGGCTGCCAATCGGTCCTATTCTGTGCGGGAAGACGCTGGAACCGGCAGTTTTCCGCCCTCCCCGTTCCAGGGTCGAAGTCAAGCAATGGCTTCCCTTCCGGCAATTACTTGGCAGCCGGAGCGCCGGGCGCTTCCGCCGTTGGATGAAGCTTCTTGAAGCTCGAATCGTCACCAGCTTTCACCAAGCCGCGGGTTTTGTCGAACTCGATCTTTGCCTCGTTTTTCCTCCCGATTTTCTGGTAAAACCGCCCGAGGCGCCAGTGCACATTCTGGTCGTTGGGGTTTAGCGCTTCGGCAATCTTCAGTTCCCGCAGGGCCTGGTCCTGGCGACCCGCGTTGCCATACAGGACACCTAAATCAAGGTGCGCCAGTTCATTCCTGGGGTCGATCCGGATGGCCTTCTCAAGCTGCGGAAGTGCAGTCTCGGGCTGGCCCAATATCATCTCGGTGTCTCCCAGGTAGGCCATGGCCTGGCCGTGCTCCGGATTGTTGGCCAATTCAGCCTGGAACTCCTGGGCCGCCTCTTCGTATTGCTTCAGTCGCCACAGCAGGTAGCCTAGGCCGAAGTGCACGTCGGGCTCCCTCGGATTGGCCTTCTCCGCGTCACGGAATTCCTGGACGGCGGCCCCAGTGTTCTTCAACTCATCCTGCGTCTCGCCGGCCAGCATATCGGCTTCGGCCGATTCCGCGTTCAGCATCAGGATCTCGTGATAGGTATCCAGAACGCACTGGTACTGCTTGGACCACAGACAACTGTGCGCCAAGGCCAGGCGCAAGGGGAGATTCTGCGGATCGTCAGCAGCGGCCTGTTTCAGATAAGGAGCCGCTGCGGCGTATTCCTCAAGTCCATAATGGGCCATCCCCAGGAGCGTGGTCAGGCGCTGTGCCTCGAGTGATCCTGGAGGCTCGTTCTTGAGCAGCATGTTGAATTCCACAATGGCCTGCTTTGGTTCGCCGCCCTTAAAGAGAGCGAGACCAAGATCCAGCCGCAGGTTGGGAATCGCAGGATTCAGCGCCAGGGCCCTGCGGTAGAAGAGCACGGCCTCCGTGAAGTGATCCTGGCGCGCTTCCAGGAGGCCCAGGTGAGCATAAGGCTCTGGGTCCGAAGGACGAGCCTTCATGTACAAGCGCCATGCCGCCTCAGCCTGGACATTGTCGCCTTGCTGTTCCAGCGTAAGCGCGATTTGCCGCTGCTGATCGAGCGCCATTGCCGTCTGGCCCACGCAGTAGGCGGCGGCCACGGCCAGCATCATCGTCCATATCAGGCAGATTCGCGGTTGCATTGCCGGTCGCACTCTTGCCCCTTGCCCATTCTATTGGAGATTGGGCAAGGGCAGCCGCCAAAAGAAAAGGGCGCGGCGGGGGTTGCCCGCCGCGCCCTGGTTGTGGGAGCGTTTAGAACTCGAATTTGCCGGCGAACTGCAATACACGCGGGTCATCGGCACCGGTGATATTCGTGGGACTAGTGGGACTCGAATATCCTGTACTAAAGCCGTTCCACAGGGGATGGTTGAAGGTGTCGAACGTCTCAAAGCGAAGCTCGAGCCGCGTCGACTCACTCTTTGTCAGGGCAAATGACTTGAACAGGCTCAGATTCGTGACCTGAAGATCATTTTCCCTAATCTGGGCCTTGCCGGAACTGCCCCAGCCATTGGTCGTGCCTCCAGCCCAGGGAGCCACGGGAGCAGAGAACGCACTTGTGCTGAACCACGCCTTAACAGTGTGGGGGTAGGACACCTTCCCCGTCTGGGTCGGCCGATTGCTTGTCCCGCCGCCGAGCCCGATCGTGTCCGCACCACCCCAGCCGACGGTCGCCGGGAGCCCGCTTTCCGACGTGGTTACGCCGGAGATGGTCCAGCCTCCCAGCAAACTGCGTTGCATCAAGCTGCCGGAGTGCGTGAAGAACGGAACATTGTAGATGTAGTTGGCGGTGAAAATTTGGCGCCGGTCAAAGGTTCCCGAACCGCGGTCGTACCTGATGTTGTACGGGTCGGACACGTCGCCCTGCAGATCGTCGCTTTGAATATCGATTTCATGCGCCCAGGTATAGCCCAGGTGCAAAGTGAAACCGTGCTTATTCTCCAGGCCCAGAGCCGCCTGCAGAGAGTTGTAGTTGGAGTTGGTCGAGTTGTCGTCTTCGTCAATGCCGGAGAAACCAGGGTAGTTTCTGTAGAGGTTGGCGTTGGCGCCCGTGGTGGCGACCGCCTGGCGCTCGGTACTGGCAAGCGGCAGCGTATTGATCTCGCGCTTGACGTCCTGGTTCCAGCCTGCGGAACCGACGTACTGAACCGCCGCGATCACTGAAGGCGCAACCTGTTGCTGAATCCCCAGACTGAATTGCGCTGTGCCCGGATTCGGGTAGTAGTAGCCGAGGGTTCCCATGCCCGCCGGGAAGGTGGGCGTCGAGGCAGTCGCCCCGGTGGTGTCGCTCTGGGCGGGATTGGTGAAGTACACGTCGTCCGCCGTGGGGTCGTAGGCGAACGGAGGATTGGTGTCTGTCCCGTAGACGTCGTTGCCCTGCACGCGCTCATAGAAAGTTCCGATGCCGCCGCGCAGAACCGTTTTGCCGTTGCCAAACAGATCGTCGGCGAAGCCCAGACGAGGTTGCCACGTCCAGTAGTCGTTCTTGACGACGCCGCGCGGGAAGCCGTTCTTGCCCGCAATTTCAATGCCATTCAGATAGAACGGGACGCCGCCGACGGTTTGGAATCCGGGACCGGCGGTATTCATCTGCCCTGTGGTTGCATTCGGCACCTGCTCGTTGGTGGTGCTGAAGTCCGCGGGCACAAAATTCCCCGCCATGTTTTCTTTGTTGTAGACGTGCGGCAGACCGTCATAGCGCAGCCCCAGGTTCAAGGTCAGCCGGGGGGTTATGCGCCAGTTATCCATTCCGTAGAACGACCAGGTGTTGTTGATCCAGTGGAACATCGATAGGGACTCCAACTGCGAGAAGCTGTCAGAGACACCCAGCAGGAAGTTCACATAGGAATCGCCGGAAAAATCGGTGCCGAAGTTATAATCACCCTCGGTATCCGCCTGCTGCTGCTGGTTCTTGTCGTTGCGCATGTACGCAAAGCCGAACTTGAAAGCATGCCGGCCCTTCGTCCACGACAAATCGTCGCGCGGCTGATAGTTCAGGTAAGCGTTAGCCCACGGCCAGTATCCAATCGACCAGGTCGTGCCGAAGGGCGCCCCCATATGGACCCCGGGCATGCGGGTGCCTATGTTGTTGGCAGCCGGGAAATACCCTTTCTGCGTCCAGCCCGACGGCTCTGCAATGGAAGCGCCAGGCGAGGCAACCGCCGTGATCTTAATGTAGTTGCCGTTCACGTTCAGCGAAGTCTCGTTCAGCACTGACGGCGAGATCGTCTGCGTCAGCTTGATCACCGTGCCCCAGCTAGGATTGCCGAACACATCGCCCGCGGTCGTATAACTGTCGCCATCGCCCCAATTCTGGTTGGGGAAATAGGTCTGCGACATCCGGTCGTGAATCCAGTGCCCCATCAGGTGCATCCTCGGGCTGATGTCATGATCGATGCGCACCACGTCCTCGCGCACGTACGTCGGCTGCTTCGGCGACGCAATTATCACCGGCTGACCGTTCGGCCCCGTCGAATTGGACTTCGGGATTGCTCCCGTCCCCATGAACAGAACCGCATTCGGGTCGAGGAGGTTCCCAGGAATCTTTCCCCCCGGCGCGTTGGAAAAAGATTCGCCGATGGTCAGACTATCCGCTGTGTACAGCGCTAACCTGGCTGGATCCGTCGTGGCTGGCACGCACGGTGCTGACTGGCCGGTAGCGCAGACGCCGGCGGCCGGCGATTCCGGTAAGCCCACCGGCGGCACATATACGAAGCCGCTGGTCTCATTCGCGGTCGTCGGAATCTCCGAGGCCAGCGGCGCATTCGTCAAATTGGCAGGAGATCCCTGAATCATTCTGCGCCATTCCTCGGTCACGAAGAAGTAGGTATGGCTCTTTGCCTTGGGATAAATCCCGGGGATAAACGCCTGGCCGCCGAAATCGCCGCCGTAGATATTCAGGCGCAACTCCGGTATGATCGGCTTGGTGCCTGACTGCGCGGCCGCCTGTTTGGTGAACCAATTGAGAGCATCGAAGGCGTCGTTACGATCGAATTCCCAGAGGCCGCCATGGTATGAATTGGTGCCGGATTTCAGCACGATGGTCGTCGTGCCTCCCGAACTGATTCCATAATCCGGCGCGTAATTGCTGGACAGCGTCTGGAATTCTGCCACCGCATCCATCGAGGGCATCACTCCCAATTTGCCGCCGCTCCCGCGGTCATATATTTCGCCGCCGTCGATCAGAAAGTCGTTGTGGCCCGTACGCATTCCGTTAAAGCTGATGGTGGAGCTGCTCCCCTGCGCCGACGTGCCATTGAATTCCGGCAGAGTCCCCGAGACGCCGGTACCCAGCGTTTCGAGCGAAGTGATACTGCGGCCGTTGGTGGCCAGCTCGGTGATCTGCTGGCCGGTAATCAGGTTGCTGACCTCGTTGGTCTCGGTCTGCAGGCTCAGAGCGTCCGCCGCGACTGTGACCGTCTGGTTGCTGGTGCCAATCGCAAGCTGCACATCCTCTCGCACCGTCGCAGCCACGTTCATGACGATCCCGGTCTTCTCGTAGACCTTAAAGCCCGGGGCCGACACTTTGAGAGTGTAGGTGCCACTGTTCAGATCCGGAAATTCATACAGCCCTGCGCCGTTAGCCTTGTCTGTACGAGCTTCGCTGGTCTGGATGTTGATGATGGTTACCGCTGCATTGGGCACCACCGCTCCGGTTGGATCGGTGACGGTTCCGGTGAGCACCGCGTTCTCCTGGGCCCGCAGTCCCACGCAGGACAGGATAAGAAACAACGCCAACAGAAAGAACCCGTGTTTTGCGTTTTTCATCTGACCTTCCTTTTCAAAGTTGATGCTGCTTGTGTGGTGGTTTCCCCCTAGTCTGGGGCGGCTTGACGTCCATCGGAAAATTGGCACGAAGTGGGTCAATTTGCTTCCCAATGGAACATGCACAATCTCAACTTCCGCACGCGTTACCATTGCCGAACTGAAACCATTTGCTAAAGTCGTCTGATTCGACAAGACAAACGGTTGTCTGATGACATAAAGCCACTCGTTCGGAACGCGGGAGCGATTAAAGCACACCAAAAGATGGACTGTCAAGTCAATAATTCGATCTAGACAAACGATTGCATTTGATATCTCGTCTTCAATTGACACACTGCTTCGGTCGTCGCCGCAGCCTTTCTCGCTCGGTTGAGAAAAGCGATTTACGACAGAAAATGTTTATGCAATCGCTTGTTTAAATCGATTTTCTGGGTTCTTGCAAGCACGTTGAGAGCGTGCAATCTCCCCTTTTGCTCAATTCGCCATGAATGTGGGGCAACTCACTAAAAGACAAAGGCTTGTTCTGGCTATTGCCTTAGGTGTGATGCAGCACACTCGTTGCGTCTTTGGGGGATCAATGACGAGCCGCGGTCCGGAGTTACGGCATGGTTTTCGCGGGAACTCGTTCACTTTGGGTGTGACTCGCGTTCGGATTGAGGTCGGTTCTCCCACGCCATCGATCACATTATTGGAGATCTCCTTCTTGTCGCCCAGTGCCACGGTAATCAAGTGCTGGAAGCGCACGCCGGGAGTCTCTGGCGATTCAATCGCTCGGCTCAGGACGACATTCGGTCTCCTGCCACGCACAAGAGCACGAACGTCACAAGGCTGCGCTGGATGCTCGGTCGTGCAGGCTGAGCTTCTATTTCACGCCGCACCATGTTCTCGCCCTCCAATGCTCACCACACGTAGGTTGCTACCGACTCTGAGTGCAAAGTCGAGGTGATGCTTTGCCCGTGGTAAAGAATTTGAAATGTTTTGGGAAAATTGCCTGTGTTCGCCACAACCAGCACGACCTCACCCTTTGGCGTCTCGAACGCCGCGGTCTGCAGTTGTTCCAGTTCGGTTGATCCAATGCGCACCGAACCAGGCCGAACAAGCTTCGCGAAGTGCGCCATCGCATAGTAGGCCACGTTGAAGCTCGCGCTGTCTCCCTCGAGCGTGATCGCGCCATAGCAGGCTGTGCATCCACCGTCGTTTGTGTGCGGGTCGGCGTGAGAATCCGCCGCCAGGTTCCACAACAGAACATTGCGCGCCCAATTCCGCGTCGCGCCGATCAGGACGCGGCTCACCGGCTCTGCAATGTCGATCGTTGTTTCACTCGGCCGGCCACCCACCGACTGCTCCGTCAGGTATAGGTTCTTGTTCGGATATTCGTTGTGCACGGCTGTTAGCGCGCTACTGTCGCCGCCATACAAATGAAAGGCCGTTCCGGCTACGTATTTGCTCGCGACTGGGTCGGCAAGGATCGACAAAGGATAGGAAGTGACGTCGGGATTGTGATCGTAAATCTGGATCTCGGTCGTGATCCGCGCTTTCTCAAACGCCGGTCCCAGGTACTTTCCGATGAATGTTGCCTCCTCCTGGGCAAACACCACCATGCTTGGCGTGTTCTTTGGATTCAGCGGCTCGTTCTCCACCGTGATCGCAGTGATTGAAATGCCCTCAGCCTTCATTCCCTCGATGTACTTCACCAGGTACTCTGCATAGGCGCCATAGAACTCCGGTTTGAGATTGCCGCCCTTCACCATGTCGTTTGTCTTCATCCACGCCGGGGCCGACCACGGCGATCCGAGAATCTTGATATGAGGGTCGATCGCCAGAATCTCCTTGAGGACCGGGATCACCGTAGTCTCATCTGGGGCCAGGCTGAACTTTGTCAGGTTCGGGTCCAACTCGCCGGGCGCCATATCGTCATAGGAGTACACGTGGTCATTCATATCTGAGGCTCCGATGCTCACCCTCAGATAGCTCACGCCAATCCCGTCTCCCTCAGTTGTAAAAAGTCGCTTCAACAAAGCCGCCCTCCGCTCCGGCGTCATCTGCATCAGCAATTGCGCACTCCCGCCCGTCAGCGCGAACCCCAGCCCCTCGATGGGCTGGTATTGCTCCATGTCGTTTACAACGATCTCGGGTGCATCGCTCCTTGCCTTCGAAAAATGCATCGGCTCCGCTTGGCGCGCAAACAACGCAGTTCGGTCGACAGTGGTCAGCCAGACTTGAGCGTCAGGTGTGTTTTGTGCCCAGGAAGGGATGGAAATTAGGCAGACAACTGCGGACAATAAGCAAAGAAAATGAAATTTCGGATTCATGATTCCCTCATAACTTCGGCGGTTCGAGAGCCATTCATTCACGCGCAGGTATTCTCCACAAATGTCTAAGACAACCGTTTGTCAAAAGGAGAAGAATATACAGCGCTTCTAACTGTCCAAGATGAGACCAAAGCTTTCTTCAATTGTCAAGCGCGAAACGAATGCTAGTCTCTTTCAAATTGACCGTGCTGCACGGAGAGCTTCACTGGTGCACATTATCGGGCACGCCGAAGTGGAAACCGCCCGATCCCGCTGAATGAGATACACTTTCAAGAAAACACGCAGGGTCGGTTGATTGGATGGGTTCTCGTGCCCCTCGTGTTCGCGGTCGTGATATGTCCGGCTCGTCTACGGGTGATCCGTGTGCGTCGCGTGTGGGTGACAAATAGGCCGTCCCGCGAAGGAACAGGAGACGTGAACTCCGCATTGGTTGAACGATGTCCGCTGCACCCCTTGCAGTATGCGGTTGCCAACTGTGGGCGGCTTCGCAGGCAAGCCGCGGTGACCGCTCTAGGCGGGATGTTCGCCTTGGCTGGAACCGCATGTGAGGGCGCACAGCATGCGCAAGATGCGGGAAACGCTGTGCCGAATACAGGCGTTGAGCAGCAGCCGGGCGAAATGCGGCAATCCCAAGGCGGGATGGCCAATGCCGGCCCGCAAGAGGCCGTTTTCGACAGTCAGCACCGTCCAATCACCGCCGGCGGCTTTGTAAAGACGGGTCCGATTATTTTTCAGGATGTTGCTGCGGATGCTGGCCTTACACGCTGGCATCACCAGGCGGGCACTCCGGAAAAGCGCCTGATTCTTGAAGCCAAGGGCCCGGGAGTCTGTCTGCTGGATTATGACAATGACGGCTGGCTGGATATCTACCTGGTCAACGGTTCAACGTACGATGCGCTGGCGGCCAAAGCCACTCCGCCGCATGCGGCACTCTTCCACAACAATCACGATGGCACGTTCACCGACGTGACGGAAAAAGCCGGAGTTGCCAACGACCGCTGGGGATATGGGTGCGCGGTTGGCGACTATGACAACGACGGCTGGCCGGATCTTTACGTGACCAATTATGGAAAGAACCGCCTCTACCGCAACAACCATGACGGAACTTTTACCGATGTGGCGGAAAAGGCCGGAGTAACCATCGGCACATGGTCAACAGGCGCGACCTTCGGTGACTACGATGGGGACGGGCGGCTGGACCTTTTCGTTGCCGGCTACCTTCAATTCGACTTGGCCAACCCGCCATATTCCGGGTCGAAGGCGGTCAACTTCGCTTTCTGCGAATATCGCGGAACGCAGGTGATGTGCGGTCCGCGCGGCCTGCCGGGCGAGCACGACCATCTCTTTCACAACAACGGAGACGGAACTTTTACCGACGTCAGCAAAAAGCTGGGAGTGGACGATGCCAACGGGTACTTCGGCCTCGGAGCCCTGTTCGTGGACGTGAACGGGGATGGGAAGCCGGATCTGCTTGTGGCAAACGATTCCACCCCCAACTATCTGTACATGAACAAGGGAAACGGCACTTTCGAGGATCAGAGTTACGAAAGTGGTTTTGCGCTCAATGGCTATGGCCGCGAAGCTGCCAATATGGGCCTTGCAGCCGGAGACTATGAGAACAACGGCCACCTTTCCATCGTGAGCACCACCTTTTCCGACGACTACAAGATTCTTTTCCAGAACGACGGAACAGGGTTTTTCACGGATGTCAGCTATCAGGCCGGCATCGCGGAACCGTCGATTCCGTTTGTCAGTTTCGGTGATGGCTTCCTGGACTACGACAACGACGGATGGAAAGACCTGCTGATTGTCAACGGCCATGTTTATCCGGAAGTGGATAGGCATCCAGAATGGGGAACCAGCTACGCCGAGCGTCCGCTTCTCTATCACAACCTGAAGAATGGAAAGTTCGCTTTGGTTCCCGCTGTTGAGGGAACCGGGCTTGCAGTGGTCAGTGTGGGCCGCGGCGCGGCGTTTGGCGATATCTTCAATGATGGCAAGATCGACGTGGTTATTAACAATATGGATGGCGTTCCGGTGCTGCTTCGCAACGTGAATCCAGACCACCACCACTGGGTCGAGCTGAAACTGATCGGGGGTTCCGGGAGCCCCCGCGATGCCGTCGGCGCGACAGTCTATCTGAAAGCGGCCGGAATGCGTCAGCGTGGGGACGTTCTGAGCGGCGGCAGCTATCTCTCCTCGAACGATATGCGAGTTCACTTTGGCTTGGGCGATACAACCAAAGTCGATGGAGTGGAGATTCACTGGCCCAGCGGGCATGTAGAAAAGCTCGCACTCACAGCGGTGGATCGGATCTTCACTGTGGAAGAAGGAAAGGGAGTTACCGGCGAACTTTGCACCACCTGCGTCCCCGCCGCAAAGACTCAGAAATGATTTGTCGGGCGAGCTCGTCCGCGCTGCGCAGATAACGCCATCGCTATTCAATTGCCCGCGGCTAGAACATTTTCGGGATACATCTTCATCTGCTTTGCCTTGTCACAGACAAGCTGTCCTGGCCCGCATAGAATGCGTCAGTGGTCGACTCCGCTACTGAAACTAAGAAGCGCCGCGATCTAGCTACAAGGAGGAAGTGTGTCGCAGAGAGGCCTGTGGGCCGCAAATGGATGGCGTCTTAGGACGTTCCGCCACCTTACGCCGGGCTGGTTTCTGCTCGGACTCATGGCCGCGATGCCACTGGCCGCGCAGCGGACTCCTGAGCTCGGAGCAGCATTAGCCGGCGTAGTTCGCACGACTGCGGGCACACCCGTGGCCGGCGTGAGGGTGACCGTCGCCGCTGCGGCGCGCCACGATCTTCACACCGCGGTGACCGGAGTGGACGGACGCTTCACGGTCGCTGGCGTTGAGCCAGAACGATACAGCTTCACGGTGCAGCTCCCTGAGCGGCCGCCGACCGCACCGTCTGTGGCGAATGTGGGCCAAGCCTCAGTCGTCCTTATCGTTTCCGACCAGAACACGCTGACCATCGCCTCTGAGCCGCAGGCCCCAGCGCCGGCGGCCCCGAATGCCAGCCCAAGTGCGACTGCGAATGCGACAGACACGACCGGAGGCGAGAAGCTGTCGAGCCAGTCCGTCAGCGAGCTACCGCTCAATGGCCGCGATTTCAGCACGCTGCTCCTGCTGGCCGCGGGCACCATGACCGACGTCAACGGCGCGACGAACTTCACGCAGCAGTTCGCCGTCAACGGACAGAGGGGCGTGGAGGCGGTCTTCGCGATGGACGGGGCAGACATCAGTGATCCGGAGATGGGTGGGAGCACGTTCACGAATTTCAACGTGGACGCGATCCAGGAGCTGCAATCGAGCTCCGGGTGGATGCCGGCCGAGATCGGGCGGGGCGCGGCGGGCTTCACAAATATCGTGACGCGGTCGGGCAAGAGCGGTTTTCACGGATCGTTCTTCGAGTTTCTGCGGAACTCGGCGTTGGATGCACGGAATTACTTTGATCATCCCTCGATTGCGGACCCAGGACGGATTCCGCCCTTCCGGCGCAACGAGTTTGGGTTCACAAATGGCGGCCCGGTGGTGCTGCCGCACTTCTATGACGGCAGTGGGCGGACGTTCTACTTCTTGCAGTATCAGGGCTTCCGGCAGGCGCTGGGGACGACACAGGTGCTGGCGGTACCGACGGCCGCGGAGCGCGTGGGCCAGGACACTGCGACATACCCCGACGGAAGCACGGACACGCTGGAGGTGCCGGTGAATCCGCAGATCGCTGCGGTGCTGGCGCGCTATCCGTTGCCGAATGACACCACGGGAGCATTTGGGGCGCGAACCTATGCTGCACCGTCCAATGTGAACACGGAAGCGGACCAGTTTTCGATCCGGATCGATCAGAAGTTGGGCGAGAAGGGGAAGTTTTTAGGGCGGTTCAACTACGACAACCTGACCGGTCCGACGACGAATCCCGATCAGACACTGCTGGATCCGAGCTTCGGCGTGCAGTATGCGGACCGGCAGCGGAATGTGGTGTTCACATACACGCGCACGCCGTCGCCGCGATTCCTGTGGTCGGCTTCGCTGAGCATTACGCGGACGACGCCGTCGTTTCCGACACCGAACCATACCGATCCGGCGGTGAAGTTCGAGGACGGCCTCTATGAGCCGTTCAATTCCGCGGCGGGCTCGGTGATGTCGGC
>JBEKRG010000056.1:0-29545 GCA_049518955.1 Occallatibacter sp. | reverse complement strand
CGGATCAAATTCCCGGCGAATTCACCCACGCCGTTCCTGTGCCCGGTTTGGCGCATTTGGCAAGCCCGTCATTTCCGGATGTGGATCGCTTCATCAGCCGCGAACATTTGGCCTCGATGATCTCCGGCAACAAGGCGGACCCATCTTGGATGGTCAAATACTGGGACGGCAAGGTGGAGCAGGATCGCAATTATTTCTGGTATCGCAAGAACTTTCAGGCGCCGTCGGAGCGTGCGATCGCGATGCTGCAAATCAACAAGTCGCAGTTCGGAACTGCGGTTTGGTTGAACGGGCGGCAACTCTCGCCGGACAACGATGCCTGGCACTCCGAATATCCCAGCGGTTTCAGCGCCAGCTATTGGAACCTGAGCCGCGAGATCCGCTGGAACGCCGAGAACACGCTTATCGTCCGCATCGGGGCGCATCCCGCCGTATTGCCTGACGACTTTCCGGTCGGCTCGGACTTCGAGAAGACGGAGTGGACTCCTGGCATCTACGACGACGTCTCGGTCTACTTCTGCGACAATCCGGAGATCGAGACCATTCAGGTCGCTCCGCGCATCGACACCGATGAGATCGTCGTTCAAGCCGCGCTCAAGAATCGTTCCGATGCGCCGTATACCGGTTCGATATCCTATAACGTCAAGACCTGGAAGACCGGCGAGCAGGTCGCGGAATTAAATACAGGAGATATCTCAATTGAGCCAGGCGCGGAAAAGGTTATCACGCAGACCATCAGGATTCCGCACGCGCATCTGTGGTGGCCAGAGGACCCGTTTCTTTACGTTTTAGAAACCAGCACGGGTGGCGACTCGATGCAGGCGCGGTTCGGAATGCGCGAGTTTCACTTCGATCCGGTCACCAAGCGCGCCTATTTGAACGGCAAAGTCTATTATCTGCGCGGCTCGAACATCGCGCTGCACCGCTTCTTTGAAGACCCGCGGAGCGGTAATCTGCCGTGGGACGACGCCTGGGTCCGCCGGTTGTTGGGAACGATTCCCAAGCAGATGCATTGGAATTACTTCCGGTTTACCATTGGCCCCGTGCCGCAGCACTGGCTCGACGTTTGTGACGAGGAAGGTTTGATGGTCCAGTACGAATTCGGCGTCTGGACCGGATGGGGCTGGTATAAGGACCAGGGCTACTCGCGCACGTACAACGCCGATGAAACGATCCGTGAATTCAAGGATTGGATGCACGACAACTGGAACCATCCGAGCGTCGTCGTCTGGGACGCGGTCAACGAGACCCGCAACGAAATATTCGATACGCAAGTCGTTCCCGCCGTGCGCGGGCTGGATTTATCGCATCGGCCCTGGGAAGACAGCTACAATCCACCCGACAGCCCCGGCGACGTGGAGGAGTTTCACGGCTATTTCTTTGACCAGGACATGGATGGAAAACTCGCCTTCAACATGACCGATCTCGAAAACATGGACGGCGCACCCGTTGCCGTGGGGCTGGACACGCCGGTGCCTTCCGCCCAAAACGCAGTGGTCATCAATGAATACGACGGGTTCTGGCTGAATCGCGACAGCACGCCGAAAAGCAAGAACCTCTACACTCAGCTCATCGGAGCCGATGCGACGCCGCGCCAGCGGTTTGATGAATTGGCTTACCTTATGGCAGGTTTGACGGAATACTGGCGGGCGCATCGCCATATGGCCGGCGTCGATTACTTCGTGTATCTGACCTCAGACGTCACCGGCGCTCCCACAACGGACAACTGGATCGACCTGAAGAAACTCGAACTCGATCCGGCCTTTGTCGATTATGTGGGCGAGTCCTTTAAGCCGCTAGGCGTGTATATCAATTTCTTTCATCCCACTCTTGCGGCTGGCGCCATGCACGAGTTTCCTGTGAAGATGATCAACGATTACGATCAGCCGCTGGCCGGCAAACTCGTCCTGACATTGGAAACCAAAGACGGTAAGACAATGGCCAAAGCGGAACGGCCATTTGAGATGACGCCTCTGGGCGCGGGCGATTTTCCCATCGGTTTGTTCGTGCCAGGCAAGCCGCAAGACGATCTCATCCTGAAGGCAACGGCCGTGCCGGATCAAAGCACGGGTGTCGGTCCAACGATGTCGCGGCGCTGGCTGTCTGTGACGCGGTGATGCCGGCCGTTGCGGCGTGTCAACAGGAGAGAAGCTTTTGGGTTGTTCAATGGCTGGTTGGGGGCTGACTGCTGAACAAGCGATGAGTGAAGGCTAACGGCCGTCATGAGATCAACATTCTGACGAAAGGTATCTGCAATGAACGTGTTCCATAAGACAGCGCGAGCGGCATTTTGTGTTGTGTTGGGGATCTCCACGCTGCTGATCGGGGCGAGTACAACGCAAGCGCAGTGGGTGACGGACGCCGAAGCCAAGGCTCGAGCCGACAAACTCCTGAACCAGATGACACTTGAGGAGAAGTTGGATCTCATCCGTGGTACGCTCGAAAACCCCGCCGTGAATCAAGGGCAAGCAGGCTATCTCGCCGGAGTGTCCCGCCTGGGCATTCCCAGCCTGCGTTTTGCTGACGGGCCACCAGGAGTATTGACGCGCCTCCCCGCGCAGGGTGAGACGGCCACCATGGGGGTTGCCGCCACTTTTAGCATCAAGGACGCGGAAGAGAATGGCCTGGTGATTGGCCGCGAGGACCGGGCGATGGGCATTGACGTTTCGCTCCAACCCTTCGTCAACATTGTTCGCGATCTCGTATTCGGGCGCGGGTACAACACTTTCGGCGAGGACCCATTTCTCGCTGGCCAAGTTGCCGCGGCTGAGATTAAGGGCATCCAGTCGCAACACGTCATGGCGATGGTGAAGCACTACGTAGCCTACGATTCCGAGAGCGGCAACACCTTCGTCGATGACCAAGCCCTGCATGAAGTCTATGTGGCTCCATTCGATGCCGCGATCCGGGCGGGCGTAGCGTCCATCATGTGCTCCTACAACCACGTGAATGGCCCTTACTCCTGTGGCAATAAAGACACGCTGACCGGAATCCTTCGCGACCAGATCGGCTTTCAGGGATTTGTAACATCCGACTGGGGTGCAGCCCACACCGCCGCCGACATCAATGCCGGCCTCGACATGGAAATGCCAGGCAACATTGGTTCGATCCCGTCCTTCTTCTCGCTCAAGCCGCTGCCGGTACCGCAAAATACGGCAGAGACGAACTATCAAGACCACATCCCAGAAGACCCGGACATGAGCGACAAGTCCGGCGGCGCGGGAGACGAGCCCAATCCGCTAACGATGGCCGAGGCTCTCAACGACGGCACAGTGACAGAGGCCGTTATCGATCGCGCGGCACGTCGGGTGCTGTACGAGATAATCCGCTTTGGCTACATGGATGGCACGCAGAAGCATTCCGTCACTCCGCAGGACATCGACGCTAATGCAAGGGTTATCGAAAAGACCGGCGAAGATGCAGCCGTTCTTCTCAAGAATGAAAGTAACATTCTTCCTTTGAAGTCGTACGATCTCTCCTCCGTGGCCCTGATTGGTCCCACAGCGGGGCAGCTAGACTCCATCGGCGCGAGTGGCGAACGCTCCGTCGGCCTTTTCCGGCGCGAGGTAAGTCCCCTCGCCGCGATGAAGAAGATCTCCGGCAATCCCCAGATCGCTTTCGCCGTCGCCGATGATATGACCGGCACGCTGGTTCCGGCCGATGTTCTGAGCCACGACGGCCAGCCCGGCCTTTCGCGCACCGGGCCGTGCGGTTTGCAAACCGACGCGCAGCTTGACTTCACCGTAAAGGGCGGAACCGCTCTGCCGCCTAACTCAACCTGCAAATGGAAGGGCACGCTGACCGTTCCGCGTGCAGGTAGCTATTGGCTCTATCTTCAAGCCCTGGGCGATGACGCCGGCTTTTCCATCGACGGCAAGCAGGTTGGCTCCACGGGCGTCGAACAAGGCGGGTATCATGGCGACGTCCTGCAGCCCAACCAGGACAACATCGATCCCACCACGGACGGCCTTGACAATGTGCGCCGCGCGGTCGAGCTGGACGCCGGGCCGCACGCAATTGAAATCCACATTCTCCCTGACACCTCCAACGCGCCTGCGCAGATACGCCTCAATTGGTACACCCCCGAACAGCGCGAAGCCGATCATGCAGCCGCCATCACGGCCGCGAGCAAGGCGAAAATCGCCGTGGTCTTCGTTTGGGAACAACCTGAATCTGATCCCGTCTTCGCTCTGCCAGGGGATCAGGACAAACTCATCGATGAAGTTGCCGCCGTCAACCCTAACACAATTATCGTCCTCAATACCGGCGAACCTGTCGCGATGCCTTGGGCCGGCAAAGTCAAAGCGATTCTCGAAATGTGGTTCCCCGGTGACGAGGGCGGCTGGTCCACTGCCAATCTGCTCCTCGGCAAGTTCAGTCCCGCCGGCCGTTTGCCTATAACCTTGGGCAGGCGCCTTGAGGACTACCCTGCAACCGATCCGAAGTATCCGGAACGATCCTTCGAGGGCGTGGGCGGCAAGACCATCTACAGCGAGGGCGTCAATGTTGGGTACCGCTGGTTCGATAAAGAAAAAATCGAACCGCTCTACCCGTTCGGCTTCGGACTCAGCTATACGAGCTTCGTCTACTCCGGCCTGAGGATCACCAAGTCGTCCGACGGTGGCCTCGACGTCAGCGTCAACATCAAGAACGTGGGGAAAATGGCGTCCGACGAGGTGCCTCAGGTCTATCTCGGATCGCCCCTGGAGATCCCCAGCGGAGTTCAGTTCCCGGTCCGAGCACTGGCCGCTTTCGACCGTGTTCACATCGCAGCGGGTGAATCGAAGACCATAACACTGCATGTTCCCGGGCGACAGCTTCAATATTGGTCAACCGCCGATGGCAAGTGGGTCAGGGTTGCTGGAAAGCGTACTGTCAGCGTCGGGTCCTCTTCACGGGATTTATCGCTGAAGCAGACGATCGACTAGGGAGCTTGCATTCAAGGGCTCAACTCGAGGTTTCGGTTATGTGTCCAGTCATTGCTTGATCCAACGGGAAACACTCCGTTTTCGGTGGGGCCTACAACATAGCGGGCTTGGGCGTGTCTCAACCGACAACTTTCAAGAAAGTCAAAACCAAGTTTTTGCAAGCAATTCACTGTGCCTAGCTCGAACGTCTCTGAAGACATCTTCAGCCGCAGTGACGGCATTGGCGGTTTCGAAACCAGCTTTCGTAGGCGGATGCTCGCGGTCCAGAGGAGATTTGGACAACCTGCGAGGTTTCAGGACGTTGTTCCCTTGTTCGGACAGTAATTCAGGAGGAGTAGCCGGGGCGATGCGAATTGGCTATCTGGAGTGCTTTTCAGGGATTAGCGGCGACATGTTGCTCGGAGCGTTGGTGGATGCGGGCGCGCCTTTCAACGTGCTCGCCGACACCGCAGCGGCCCTGAACCTAGGCGTGCGCCTGGACATGCGTAAGGTGAGCCGAGGCGGGTTGGCAGCGATTAAGGTGGACGTAATCACGGAGGACCGGGGACCAAGGACCCGGGGTAAGAGACTAGAAAGCAAAACCAACCTCGAGCATTTGCGCAGCCATCATGAGCATCACGCGCATGAACACCATTCGCACGAGCCGGAAACTTCGCATCACCGCCACGACCACGCGCCGCATCGGTCACTTTCGACGATTCTCGGGATCATTCAGGCGGCACCGCTCAGCGATATGGCGAAGCAGCACTCATCGCGCGCGTTTCAGTTGCTGGGCGAGGCGGAGGCCGCGATTCATTCCATCCCGATTGAGAAGGTTCACTTTCATGAAGTGGGCGCGGTGGACACGATCGTGGACATTACGTGCGCTGCCGCTGGATGCGAGGCACTGGGCGTGGACCGCTGGATGGCTTCGTCGCTGAACGTGGGCAGCGGAACGGTGAGGTGCGCCCACGGTACGCTGCCTGTACCTGCCCCGGCCACGCTGGCGCTGATCGGCGATTTCCCGGTGTACTCCGCCGGGCCCCCTATGGAGCGCGTGACGCCGACCGGCGCGGCCGTGCTGCGAATGCTCGATGTTAGATATGGAACGCTGCCGGCGATGCGCGTTGCGGCGCGCGGGTATGGAGCTGGAGAGCGCGACACGCCGAGCGAACCGAACCTGCTGCGGCTGCTGGTAGGCGAAACGGATGAGGCAGGCTCAGGTGCCGAGCCGATTGCCGTGATTGAAACGGTGATTGACGACGCGACGCCGCAGTTGCTCGCGTATGTAAGCGAGCTACTGCTGGAAGCGGGCGCGTGGGATGTGTATCGCGCGCCGGTGGGAATGAAGAAGGGGCGCACTGGCGTGCAGATGACCGTGCTATCGAGCCGCGAACTGATACCCACTCTTCGCGAATTGCTTTTGCTCGAGACGACGACTATCGGCCTGCGCTGGCGGCTCGAAAACAAGATGGCATTGGCGCACGAGTTTGTTGAGGTGCAGACCGAGTGGGGCAATGTTCGGATGAAGATTGCGCGCTGGCCGTCAGGTGAGGTGGCCAACGTGTCGCCGGAGTTCGAAGTGTGTCGCAACCTCGCCAAGCAGCACGGCGTGCCGCTCAAAACGGTGATGCGGGGAGCGATGAGCGCGTGCGGGGAATCGCCAGCAAAGAACGAGCAGTAATGAATTACTTGCAGATTGAAGTGCAGTTGAAGGCCGCCTGGTGCGATTCTCATGTTCATTTGTGATATTCGTCAGGCGGAGGGTGCGCATGGTTACCCAGGCTCAGATTCCAGAGCTAAAGCTTTCAGCTCACTTATGCGCTTATTCGGGAATACGACCTTCTCGGCAAATTCCCAACCGCGGCGTTTGTCGATCGAGAGACGACTACGGTCGATATAGTGGCGCAGTTCTTCCAGACCATACTGGCGAGCCAAATTCCTGGCGCTCACGCCGGGCCGTTTGGCCTTCAGGACAAACCATTGCTCCAACTTCATCCATTTCTCTTGCTCAACATCATGAGAATGTTCGCTGAGCAACTTGTCTCGTTTTTCGAGGTTGAAGTTTTCATGGTAGATGCCTCGATCTAAATCCAAAGTAACTCGGCTAATATTGACGTCCTTAGCCCAGTCGTAATGTAGTTGCTCTCCGGTAATGTCATACGCGATGCAATCCGGCGTGTGTGTGGAAGTCACGATATAGTAATGATGGTTGATGGAGTGAGCTTGGAGCGATCTGCCCGCAGAGTACGCGCTAGGCCATATCACCAGTTCGGCTCCTTTGTCTGCCAAACTCCTCCAGACTTCGGGAAAATTGACGTCGAAGCAGGTTGCGATTCCCACGCAACCAAAATCCGCTTGGTGAACTTCGACCGACTGACCTGGATTGACAACGGGATGGACGTCAAATTCGGCCCAGTACGGAAAGACCTTATCGTAGACGCATACGACTTGGCCCGATCGATTAAGCAATACAACGGAATTCAGCCGCCGGTCGTGATCGCGCCTATCGATAGGAACGGCAATATAAGTGTTATGCTTCTTGGCCAACGCCGCCATTGCGGTTACGGTCGGGCCTTGTAACGGCTCTTCGCTCGCCTGATCCAGGCCTTGAGATGATTCCGGTAGAACAATGAGATCGGAACCGCGAGATCCTTCCTCATCCACATGCTCGACAAGATCCGCCAGAGGCATCGAGTCCTTGTAGCCGATGCTTATGATACGAACCGGGCGCCCGATGTTTGGTCCCGCATTCTCTGCCGAAGGCAACTTCGGATTCGTCGCTCCGCTCGGGTTCAGTTCTTCGGCGCTCAGGGACGCTAAACTTGCTCCGGCCAAAGCGGTCACACCAATTGCCGCGTCTTTAAGAAATGTGCGTCTTTTCATATCATTTCCTCCCAAGCTTTCGCATGAACAGCTAAACACGCGCCTTCGAGAGTTGTACAGAAGTTCTCGAGGGCAAGGACTACGTCTCCATCATTTCGAATTTCAGAGTCCATGCATAATCGCACGGTCTGTTACCGGCTTGCTGCAGGCTCTCCGGTAAAGTAATGGTGGTTCCATGGACCGAGTCAAGGTGCCAGGGCATGGTTGCGTTCAACCCCAAGAGTGTTACCTTCGAGCCGGCCTTAGGCCGCACTGTCTTTAGCGCGACTTGGGTTCCCGGCCATTCGGTCAAGATTGCGTAAACGAATCTGTGGTCCTTCGAGCGAGTGAACCGGACCGTTTCCCCCTCGGACCAGAGGGCACCCGCTCGCGGACGAGTCGCGTAGATTGCTTCTCCATTCACCCTCAACCACCCGCCTGTGGCCTTCATCTGTCGAATCGCTTCCGAGTGAAACAAACCTTGAGAGCTAGGACCGACCCCGATCATCAGGCCGCCGCCCTTGGCGACCGTATCTACCAAGCTGTGCACAATCCATTGCGTGCCTTTGTACTTCGCAGCGTCTGGCTCATACGAGAAGTCCGAGCCCAGCGGATAAATGCAAAACCAGGGTTTGTCTGAATCATCTTGCGAGCCGGGGATTACGCGTTCGGGCGTGTAGTAATCTCCGTAATTGCCGATGCCACGGTCGCGGAGCATGACGTCGGGTTGGATTTGGCGCAGCTTCATCACAGTCTTGCGAAGCTCGGGCCAGACGCGCGGCCCTAGCCACATGTCCAGGCAAATCATGTCGATCTTTCCATAGTTGGTCAACAGCTCGACCAGTTGCGTCCGATGCCTCTCCATCATTCGCTCCACCTCTGCCTCCGAAGGATCGGGAACGATCAAGGCATGATTCCCCAATCTTTGCCGTGTCATCTCCAGATCGGCCGGGATCATCCATTCTGCTGAGGAGGGCACCTGCAGCGGGTGCGCAACGTAAGGCCGGAAGTCCGCGTCATACCAATCCGGATGCGAGAAATAGAGATCGATTTTTATATTACGCTTGTGGGCAGCGGTGCAAAGTTCCTTCACAATATCCCGCTTGAACGGGGTCTCCATAATGGAATAAGCGAGATCGCAGGATTCAATCCTTGGACCTCCGGCGGCAGTCCAGTTGACTCGATTCTTCACCCTCGTGCTGGTATCGAACATGGAGAAGCCTTCATGATGTTTGGTCGTGAAGGCGAACATCTTCATGCCGCTTTCCTTGAAAGTATCCAGCCATGCATCTGCATCGAAGCCGGTAGGGTTCCAGGTTCTATAAAGGTTGTCGTAAGCTTGGCGATCTTCGAAGGACATGGTGATGAAGGGCCAAGACTCGGCGCCGCGATGCCAAATCGAATAAATTCCCCAGTGAATCCGGACCCCGAACTTCATATCCTGGAAGGCTTCGTAGGCACTTGCCGAGGCTGATTGATATTCGGGGATGGGAGTGTTCTCGATGTACGAATCGTTGTTCAACAGCGAGACCGGGAATCCATGGGACTGCTCCGCTACCAGCCTTAAACGAGAGTGCACGGCGGTCGTTGCCAAAGCCGCGGACGACGATACAAGAAACTGCCGCCGGTTCATGGGTATTACTCCTGACAAAGTACCGCACGTCCGCATCGATGCAGTTCGATCCAGAACGGGAACGAGCATGCTGCCACGGCCGGGAGCAACCTGCTTTGAGCCGCAATAATGATATATCAGATTCAAAGATCCTGTCAAAAACGATATCGTTTCAGACGATGTTAAGAGCTATGCTCCCAAATGAACCGTGATGCCTGGGTTGGCCTCACGTACCTTTGTCGCAAGGCAAAAGGCCGCCCGGAAGTGGACACTTTGGAAGCAACCGGAGTAGAAGCCTTCGGACTGACCGGGAGCGCGAGTATGCCCACGGAACTGACTACTTAGTGGCCTTGGTCGCGCCCGTTGAGATGCCGCCATCTACAAGCAGTGTCTGGCCGGTTACGTAACGGCTGGATTCGGAAGCGAGAAAGACGACGGCACCGTCCAGATCGTCTGGCCGCCCTGGCCGCTTTACGGGGATACGATCCGCGAGGTACTCCACCCATGCCGAGTTCTGGTACATGACCTCGTTTTGCCGGGTACGAAACCAGCCGGGAGCGAGGCAGTTGACGGTAACCCCGTATTTCCCCCAGTCGTCGGCCAAACTCATGGTCAGTTGCTTGGTTCCACCGCGACTGGCGCCGTAGGGGCCTAGGCCGGCGTACCCGGCAACGCTGGTCACCGATCCGATGTTAATAATGCGTCCATAACCGCGCTGGATCATGCCGCGCGCAGCTGCCTGCGCCACGAAGAACGAGCCGCGCAGGTTCGTATCGAGTACGATGTTCCAATCTTCCCAGGTTACGTCCAGGGCGAGTTTGCGGATATTGCAACCCGCGTTGTTGACCAGGATGTCGATGTGACCGAAGTGCGCTTCGACGGCGGCGACAGCGCTCTGGATGCTGTTGTAGTCTCGCACATCGAGATCGACGGAAAAGCCTCGCCGTCCTATCGTGCGGATCTCATCGGCAAAGGTCGAGAGCGATTGCTTGTCGCGGCTTGTCATCGCGATATCCGCGCCCGCTTGTGCCAAAGCCCGCGCAAAATACTGCCCGAGACCGCGGCTCGTACCAGTGACCAGCGCCACTCTGCCCGATAGATCGAATAGAGAGTCACTCATGGTTGCTTCCTCCTATGGTCGCAGAACGACCTTCAGCAGGCCGTGTTCATGCGCATAGAGGCGGCGGAACCATTCCGCTCCTTCTTCGAGCGGAGCGACGGCGGAAAGGATTGGCTCGACGCGGATTGCTCCCCGCGAGATGAGCGAAATGCACGCGGGATACTCGCCGGAAGACGCGCAGGATCCCTGCAAGCGAATCTGGCGCGTCACAACGGACTGGAGACCGATTTCAACTGTGGGTGCAACATTGCCAACCAGCGTGACCGTGGCTCCTTTGCGCACGACATCGATCGCAAGCTTCACCGTATCCGCGATGCCGACGCACTCCAGCGCGACATCCGCGCCCCGGTTCGACGTGAGTTCCTGAATGTCGGTCATGGAGTTGGCATTCTGGGAGTTAAACGTGCCAGTTGCGCCCAGGCTGCGCGCGGTTTCAAGGCGAGTATCGTCCACATCGAAGACGAAGACCCTGCCGGCTCCAGCGAGCAACGCAGCCTGCAGCGTCAGGAGACCGATCATACCGGCTCCGACAACGACAACTGTGTCATCCAGCGCGATCGGGGTAAGGGAGACGGCGTGAACCGCGACCGAGACGGCTTCGATCAGTGCCGCGTGAGCAAACGGCATGTTTTCCGGCAGTGGATACACGATGTGCCCGGGAACGGTCACGTATTCAGCAAATGCACCGGTCCGGCGGAAATCGGAGGTGGAAACTCCTATGACTTCGCGACGATCGCACAGATTCACTTGGCCTCGGCGGCAGTAGAAACACTTTCCGCAAAAGACGGTGGAGTCGAACGTAACGTGTTCGCCGGGCTGAAAACCAGTCACCGCGCCGCCAACAGCCTCGATGATTCCAGCGGCTTCATGCCCCATAACGACAGGTGGAAGACGCCGTCCCGTGCTTCCGTCGTATCCATGCACGTCGCTTCCGCAGATGCCACACGCCAGAATGCGAATGAGAACGTCGTCCTCGCCGGGTTGAGGCTTCGCCATATCGACGAGGTCAAGCTGCTTGTATTCAGAGAGAACGAGCGCTTTCATGGATTGTCCTCTTTGTCCCCGCAAGTTATCCAAGGCGAAAGAGCCGGGCCGGCAGATGGCCAGACTCCGAGCCGGAATCGTTTTGTTCGATTGACCGTAAACACGTAGATGATATATCAATAGCTGTTGCGCCGCAACCTGGCGATTGTTGCTGCTCATATGAAATTTCGAATTCATGTGCACGTCGCGAACGAGAAACGAAAGTGGTGGATGCTGGGGTTCGCATTTCTCGCAACCGTTATCAACTATCTCAATCGCCAGACGCTGTCTGTGATGGCACCTGCGCTGATGCTGCAATTTCGTATCTCAGCGACGAGTTATTCTCACATCATTTTTGCTTTCATGCTGGCCTACACGCTCATGAACGGCGTCTCTGGTAGATTGCTGGATCGGCTGGGAACCAGGATTGGCTACAGCCTGACGATTGCGTTTTGGTCGAGTGCGGAGCTCTTGAATGCTCTTTCTGCAGGTGCGCTAAGCCTTGGATTCTTCCAGTTCTTATTGGGCATTGGGGAGGCTGGCAACTATCCTGCAGGCGTGAAGTTGATCGCCGAGTGGTTTCCTGTCGAGGAGCGCTCGCATGCTTCGGGCATCTTTAACAGCGGAGCATCTATCGGCGCGATTCTCGCTCCACCTTTGCTTGCATGGATTGCGCTGGCAAGTGGATGGAGGACGGCATTTGTGATGATTGGCCTTCTAGGATTCTTGTGGCTGGCCGGGTGGCTTGGAGTCTACCAGGAGCCGCACGGCGCTATTGCGAGGGATCAATCGGAGCGCCTTCCACTGAGAAGGCTGCTGCGATCAAGGTTCCTATGGCAGTTCACTCTGTCAAAGGTGTTCAGCGATCCAGTGTGGTATTTTTACGCCTTCTGGTTCCCGCAATATCTCAAAGTGGCCCACTCATTTTCACTGCGGCAAATCGGCGCGACGGCCTGGATACCGTTCTTTACTGCCACCGTCGGGAATCTTGCGGGAGGTGCTGTGTTCACCGGACTATTGCGCACGGGCACCGAGGCAGCGACTGCGCGGCGCGTTGCGATCCTCATCTTTACCGTGCTGATGGTGTCTGCGGTCTTTGTGGGAGACAGAAACAACGCTGCACAATGCATTGCTCTTATCTCGACGGCGACCTTTGGATATTCCGGTGCGCTGGCAAATCTGCTAGCTGTCCCGGGAGATGTGTTCCCGAAAGGAGCTGTGGCATCCATCTGGGGCTTCGCTAGTGTGGGCTCTGGGGTTGGAGGAATGATTTTCAGCCTGGTGACTGGGTGGCTGGTCGATCACTTCTCATTCCGGCCAGTTTTCGTACTCTTTGGTGCCATTCCCTTTGTAGCCGCTTGGCTGGTCTGGACGCTGCCGCGGAAGACGGAGTTTTCTGAACTGCCTCCCGGCACTGAGGTGGGATCCCAGAGTAGCTATTGAACCAGACCAATTGAATGCAACCGAAGTCACCGCTGCCATCCGTGAGTTTGACCCGCGGCTAGGCTCCTAGGTTACAGAACTCAGTCGTTGGAGTGACGAGGCGAAGAGCTGCACTTGCCTCGGCCTAGCGTCTTTGTGCTCTTTCCTTCTCGAGCCGCCCCGATTTCGATGCGGTCAGGTTGGAGAATGGCTTTCAGCTAGGCCTAGACGATCCGCATAGCCATGCCACCATCGATGGCTAAGTCTTCTCCGGTGATAAAGTCATTCTCCACCAGATCGAGGATGGCGCGGGCGACATTCTCCGGTTTGCCTTCGCGATGGAGAGGAATCCGATTCTTCATATTGTCCTCCACCTGTGCTGGCGTGAGCATGTCTTGGAAGGGAGTGCGAATGATCCCTGGAGAGACGCAATTCACGCGAATATTGTAGTCCGCTAGTTCTCGCGCAAGGGTGCGGGTAAACTGCGGCAGGGCCCCCTTAGCCACTCCGTATGCCAGCGCACCGAGGCAGCCGCGGTGGCCGGCCGCCGAACTGATGAGTACGATTGCGCCTTCTCCCTGCTCGATCATGTGCGGCACCGCAGCGCGGGCCAGTCGTAGCACGGCATGCACATGAACATCGAAGGCCTTGAGCCAGCTTTCTTCAGTCACCTCGAAGAACCCGCCGGGGACGGCTCCACCGGCCGCATGAACCAAAACATCGAGGCGCCCATAATTCGCAATCGTCTCGCCTATGGCGCGAGTACAATCCTTAGCGATCCCTGCATCCGACTGAATGTATAGAGTTCCGGGGACATCTGCCGCTGGTGGGACCTTCCGCGTTTCAGGTGAATCGATTCGTGGGCCTAGCCCTGTGATTGCAATTTGCGCACCGTGCCGAGCAAAGGCAAGAGCAGTCATTGCGCCAATACCGCTTGCCCCACCTGTGACCAAACATACCTTACCTGCTAGTTCCATCGTGCATATCATCCTTGATCGGGCCGTGCCCATATCAACAATGCATAAGAGCGAGCCTTGAATTGTCGCAGCTTCCTACAACGACTGCTTTAATAATGATATATCAGTATACAGCATTTGTGGCCGACTGTTAATGTGTGGCAAGAATTAGTGCCAAAATAAGCCGAATTGTTCCAGCCTATGGCAGAACGGTGTTTCAGGGCGGATGAGAGATTCAACCCTTGGACTTGAGCAATACTGGAAAGACTCAGCATTTTGTCGTGTGCCTCGCCATTTAACAGGAACTCCTGGAATGCAGGGGAAAGGTATCCTTGTGCCATGCGCGCCCGGTTCCACAAATCATTGCAAAATGAAAACTCAGGCAGTCTTGACTTTTAGATTCTGATTAATTAGGCTCATTTGTTCTGATATTTCAGTATATGGCGAGGCGCATATGCGATTCAATTCGATTGATCAAGATCTGATTATGAGAGCCTTTTCTGTTCGTGCATCCTGTGTCCTTGTTCTGGCGATGCTGCTCGCGGTCCCCGGCTGTATATCTGCAAGCGGTCAGGAGCAATCAGGTTCCAGCGCGCAACTGGCTTCAAAGGAAGTGAATGATCGGGTTGAGGCGCTCCTGAAAGAGATGACGCTTGATGAAAAAATCGGGCAGCTGGTTGAGTTCTCAAACGGCTTCGATACCGGCCCCGGAAAGTCCGACCTGAAGCACGACGAGTTGGTTGAGCTTGGCCAGGTGGGAGCGCTTGCGAACATCGTTGGGGGCGCGGCAGCGACCGATCACTACCAGCATCTTGCGGTGGAGAAGACGCGCCTGCACATACCGCTGCTTTTCGCGGTGGATGTGATTCACGGGCACCGGACCACATTCCCGACTCCGCTGGCGATTGCCGCGAGCTGGGATCCGAAAGCGGCGGAGATCGTGGCACGCACGGGCGCGGAGGAGGCACGCGCGGACGGGATCACTTGGGTATTCTCGCCGATGGTGGACGTTGCGCGCGATCCGCGCTGGGGGCGCATTGTGGAGTCGAATGGCGAAGACCCGTATCTGGGGTCGGCGATGACGCGCGCTTGGGTGCAGGGCTACCAGCAGGGCGATCTCTCCAAGCCGGATTCGGTCGCGGCGTGCGTGAAGCATTTCGCGGCCTATGGAGCGGCCACTGCGGGGCGCGATTACAACGCCGTCGACATGAGTCAAATCACGCTGCGGCAGGTGTATATGGAGCCGTATCACTCGGCGGTGGAGGCCGGCGTGGCGACGCTGATGAGCTCGTTCAACTCCATTAACGGCATTCCAGCCAGCGCAGATCCGTTGACGCTGACGCAGATTCTACGCAAGGAGTGGGGCTTTAACGGGTTTGTGACCTCCGATTGGGGTTCGGTGGCAGAACTGCTGAACCACGGCATCGGCGCGGACGGTGCGACTGTGGCGCGAAAGGCACTGGAGGCCGGTGTAGACATGGACATTCAGAGTGACCTCTACAGAACCACGCTGATCTCGCAGGTGCGCTCCGGAAAGATTCCGGAGAGCGTGGTGGATGAGGCGGTACGCCGCATTCTGCGCGTGAAGTTTGCACTGGGCCTGTTCGATCATCCGTACACGCCGGTGAGTCCGCCCTACCGTGCGACGCTGGAGCGGCGTGAGCTGGCGCGCAAGGTGGCCGATGAAACCATGGTTCTGTTGAAGAACGATCCGGTCGAAGGCATGGGAACTCTGCTCCCATTGACCAAGAAAGGAATGACAGTCGCACTGATAGGACCCATGGCTGACAACGCGTTTGAGATGCTGGGGGCCTGGTCGGGCCACAGCAATCCCAAGGATGTGATCACGCTGAGAGCAGAACTGGAGAAGCGCCTGGGCGTCCGGCTGCTTTATGCCGAGGGGTGCGGATTGCTCTCCGGCGAGGACGCGAACGCACTGAAGAGCATTACGACGGGCATTCCGTTGGCTGCTGCGCTACGAATGGCGGTCCCCGATGACGCGAAGACGATTGCCGAAGCGGTGGCGACGGCAAAGAAGTCTGACATTGCTATTGTGGCTCTGGGAGAACCTACCAATTGGATGGAGGGCGAGGCCTCAAGCCGTGTGGATCTTGGCTTTACAGGTTCACAGGAGAAGCTGCTTGAGGCGGTTGCGGCGACGGGCAAGCCGGTCATCCTAGTGGTGCTGGCCGGGCGGCCTCTGGTGCTGAAATGGGCGGCCGCGCATGTGGCGGCCATTATTGAGGCATGGAGTCCGGGCATCGAGGCTGGTCCCGCGGTGGCTGATGTGCTATTCGGGGACGTGAACCCCTCGGGCAAGCTTCCGGCAAGCCTGCCGCGCGCGGTGGGACAGGAGCCGCTCTATTATGCGCAGTTGCCGACGGGCCGTCCGGCGCGTGGCGACCTGAGCCGCATGCCATGGAACTCTGAAGAGAAGTTCATGTCGCGATACGTGGACGAGCAGAACTCGGCGCTGTTCCCGTTCGGATGGGGGCTGAGCTATACACGCTTCCACTTCTCGAATCCAACCGTGAGCCGAGCGGAGGTTCCTCTGGACGTGGTTCTGAACAATCAGAAGCCGGTGGTCATGGTGGGGACGGACGTGACCAACACAGGCTCTGTGGCCGGGACTGAAGTGGTGCAGCTTTACATTCGCGATGCCGTGGCCAGCGTGGAGCAGCCGGTGCGCGAGCTGAAAGGCTTCACGCGTGTTACGCTCGCGCCGGGCGAGACGAAACATGTCGAGTTTCCGCTGGGCTTCAACGAACTGAGCTTCTACAATGTGGACCTAAAGCGTACCGTGGAGTCGACCACGTATTACGTATGGGTAGGCGGAAGCTCGCTGGCCGACCAGGAGACGAGCTTCAACGTGACTGATTAGAGGTTGAGGGTTAGGCCCAGGTAACCGTGATCGCGACAACTCATGTCCACATTCACTCTGCCGAGGCGATCGCAGATCAGGCTCTCGACCTGTTCGATCCGCTCTACCAGTTGTAGTAGCGGAACGGATCGTCGCCTAAAGCAAAGTCGTCACGATAATCCGAACTATAGAATCCGCTTGGCTGCTTTTTCGGCTCGAATGTCCATGGTTGCGTCACAACACTCTCCGGGATGACCGTGAAAATCAGCTTGTCTGCCACAAATTGTCCACCGAGGTTTGCCAGCACCTGGCACAACGCTCGCGTCTGACGCCAGCGCGTTAAGCGAAAGTACGTCTTAACGTTGGCATCGAAACGATTCGGGTCGAGTTGGCAGTACACCAACACGCCCTTGCCCAAGATTCTTCGCGCCAGTAGCCCATCCGCGCTCACTTCCCCGCCCGAATCGATCACCCACGCTTTCGCATCAGTCCGCCAGCGAAGATCTGATTCGCTCAATCCACGTGCTTCAGGCCAATTGGGAACAACCAGCGAGCCGTGGAAGCTGTCCACCTCTTTTTGTGTGGCGCCTAATGGCAAGCTCCTGCCAGTTCGTGGGAGGACAAGAACCTTGCCACCACCTTGGATAAATGCGCTGAGAACTTCATCGGACAATTCCGAATTCTGGCCGATCACCACCAAGTCGGTGTCGGTCGCAATCTCCTCCGTCTTTTCGAAGACCAAGCCGACATCGCCCAGCAGTTTGGCGCCGCCGTCGTCTCCGGTATATTGCGTCTTACGAGCCTTCGGAGTGAGAGGCGCGGACTGCGCATAGTTCAATATTTGGCCCGTCAACTGCAAAGCTGCTGGGTCATGGTCGGCGTGGTCTTCGAGATCTAACATGCACCAGAAGAGCCGACCTTTGCCGTAGTCCAACTCCATGAGGGGAGAGTAGGCTAGATCGAACTGATCCTCGAATATCGGCCTCCAGGAGCTTTTATGTGGCTTCTCGACGGAGGCGCTCGCCACCGCGCCTCGGCCGCCCCAGCGCCAACCGTACAAAGCCATAGGAGGTTCCCAAGGGTATGGGAAGGGCTTCTCCTCAGTCCCATTCGGGTACGGTTCGAGGAGGTTGCTGCTGCCTGCCCAGTCGCTTAAATCGATAGCATCTAGACCTGCCATCACTGGATGGCCTGCGGAGACCGGAAAAACATGGCGCGACATATGCCAAGCTACGCGCAGGCCAAGCCGATTACGCATGAATTCGGAATCTTGGATGAATACAATGACTTTGGCGCCGTTGCGCACGAATGGCTCGAGCTCGCGCAGCAGGGTTGGTCGCGCCATCAATGCTGAGCGTCCGATGGCAATCAACGGCTCGGCCGTCATTTGGTCCCATTCATGCACCGAACAACCCAGCTGGCGCAAAAGGTTGGTGGTTTGACCTGCAGGGTCATAGGCTGCGAGCTTGGTCGATAGCCGTGTCGGCGGCGCAAAGACCCGGAAGTCAAAGCTGTCCTGGTGCGTCGCCTGACCGATTTCGGCGGCCATCGTGATCCGGCCGTTTACCTTTTTGTCCTCGATGTCCTCTGGCGCGTCAAACTCCATGGGTACAAACAGCGTTTGCGCCAGATCAATCGTCCCCTCTTTTACGCCAGAACCAACCCGACGTCCAGCGACAGTTGCTTCCCATCGGACCGAGTACTTCTGAGACGCGCGAATATCATTCAACAGGGCAATCTGTTTCGCAATAGTTTGGCCAGTATTAAAGTTGTGGTCCTTGGCGGTAAACGCTCGATCCGGGCCAGGCACACCCGGGCTGGGCCGCGCGCCGGGACCACAGATCCACGCCAGCGTGGCCTGGTTGTTTTCGATGAGCGCTTTTCCGGCCGGCAACATGTGAGCGGCCTGAGGCTTCACCCAATAAAGGTTGTACTTGGGAGCTGTCGGGAAATAGTACCCGCGCCGACCAGGCACGAATGGACCCAAGGAGACTTCTTTATTACCCTCTGCTCTCGCGTCCCACCCATGGGCGTTCGACCATGCAAACATGCCACCCGTGTTGCCCATCGTACGCCAGCTCCGCCACGTGTTGCGCACGAACAACTCCTCAATCTGCTGAAAATTGGGGGCGAAAATCTCCGCCGGATTGTCCTGCCAATTTGCATAAGTTTGGCCGTCACAAAACAACCTACGAATCTGTTCGCGGTATTCTGACGTCTCGCCGCTATAAGCTTGATTTCCAAAATAGATGGCGCAGAACTCAGTGGCCAGCGCCTCGCTAGTAATTGCCTGGTCGAAACCGTCGCGGCCACGGTGATAGCTAGTCTGGAGCGGCGTACCGAACTCCGGGCAGCAGAAAGGCATGTCGCCAAAAGCTGCCCAATAACTCAACCACTCCTCGCGTTCCTGCAAAGGGATAAAGTCCAAGTAAAGGTTAAGTGAGTAAACGTCACCCACGCAACCGGAATGATGCGAAATGACCGGACGAGTCCCATCCAAAGTGCGCAAGACTTCGATGCCTTCTTGAAGCTTGGCGAAACGATCCTCCGTCCACGCCCCGAGCACATTCCATGCTTCGGAGCGGTTGCCGATAAGGCGAGGATGCTCGTCGCCGCGAGCGTAATTGGGGCTAGTGTTCCAAACGATGATCGAGGGATGGTTGCGATAGCGCCTAATTTGGGCCGCGGCTGCGGAACGGAATCGCTCCTGCGTTTGTGGATCGCTCCAAGTGTCAGCGTAGCGCGAAAAATTCTCAAGCACGCCGGTAATCGGCCATCCCTTGAGATCTGCGCGTTGGTACCATATCCGATAGTCATCAGGCTGTCCGCGAGTACTAGTGTCGTTTGGCCAGATTTCCTGGACGTTATAGCCAGCCCATTTAAATGCAGCAATCGTTCCATCGACTTCTTCAGCGGCAGGGCGGGCGCCTGAATGGCCCATAACTGGGCGCCAGCGGAGCTCCTTTCCATTAAGAAAGAACTTGCGTCCATCAATCCAAAACTCTCGAAAGCCTACGGTCTCGCGAGTTTCATCGTTAAGACCTGCGCCTTCAACTTTGATCAGGAGAGTGTAGAGATTGGGTTCGTCGATATCCCACAGCTTTGGGTTCGGCCAAGACCACGTCGCTTTCACGATTTGCGTCTCAGCGGCACGCACGCGCAGGCTCATTTCAAATCGACGTTCCTCGCGGCCGATTTCATTCAGTGCGACGACGATCAACTGAACGTTGCCGCTCTGTGATACATTGGCCAGTTCGGCCTCAATCGCAATCTGTTTCTGCCGCGTTGATGTCTTTACGAAGACACTATCGATATGCGAACCGGCCGGACGACTGCGCAGAAATACATCGCCGACGATGCCGCGCGCAATGAGGGTATCAGTGTGGTCGTCGTCGCGCGCTAGCCCAGCCTGCGCTTGCGTCTTCGCTGCTGGCGTCTCGCCCGCAAAAATGGCTTCGATAGCCGAAGCCTCGAATGAGGCTGCTACTAGGATGCGCAATACCGCGTCTTTGCCCGGAGTGACCGCTTTCGATATATCAACAGAGCCTTCCGGCCAGTGCACCTCGCCGCACTCTTGATTGTTCACGAACACCCGAGCATCAGTGCTCACGCGTTCAATGTCCACCAGGATGGCGCGGCCAGCCCAATCGGCAGGCACATGAATCGGCCGCTCATACCACATCCGGGATATCTGATCGCCACGGAATCCCTGCCACTGATTGCCGGTCCCCACGCTGACCATGCCGGGAATCCGATTTTCGCTGCCTTGCCAGCTACCTGGCACGCGAATGTAGCCCCAGTCCGTTGTCGGTTCCTCGTTTGCCTCCTTGATCGCAGGCATCACCCGCCATATCCCGTTTAGGCAGATCGTCGCGCGCCAGCTGGTCTCTACCTCCACCGGCTCTTTGCCCCATTTGTGCATGTCATTTTCGGGTGGTCCTGCTAACTCATCAAAGGGCGACACCCCGAAGGCTTTCCGTCCCGCATTCAACACAATAGGAGCAGCACAAGCTGCAGTTGAAACTTTCAAGAAATTCCTGCGGGTAGTCCGAACGTTCATCTGTACCCTCTTGCTTGTCGCCAACCTTACCTTCAAGCCGATCATTCCAATTCGCGACGATTGGGTATATGATATATCAAATATTTGGCGATGTAATCACGGCGTCTTCGATCACTTCAAAGGATTTCGCGATGCAAAGACACACAAAAACCCAGATTTGGATCATTGAATCTGTAACCTCACAATGCGTGAGTGGGTGCTCCGATTTGGATTCACACTCCATGGAAAGGGCGGAGAATTCCTTATGACGGACCGGGCGGAAATTATCGCGATGCGGGCAACACCCAACTACACTGGCCCATTTATCACGGTCACAGCGCTGTTTTTCATTTTTGGATTCATCACAACCTTGAACATGGCGCTTGTACCCCACCTGCGGTCGGTTTTTAGTCTCGACTACGCTTGGGCGATGCTTGCCGATTCTGCGTTTTTCCTTGCCTACTTCATGTTCTCTGCACCGTCTTCGAAACTGATCGAGATCATTGGCTACAAGCGGACGATGGTAGTGTCGCTGTTTGTTCAGGTAATCGGATGTCTCTTGTTCGTCTTTGCAGCAAAGTTGGTGAGTTTCCCTCTCTTTCTTTCTGCCATCTTCATTGTGGGCGCTGGCGTAACCGCGCTGCAAACTTCGGCTAATCCTTACGTTACAATTCTTGGTCCCGAACAAAGCGCTCCGGCGCGCCTCACTCTTGCCCAGGCCTTCAATTCAATCGGCGCCGCTGTTGCTCCCATCGTTGCCGGAGCCTTCATCTTGATGGACCCCTCGAATATGCCCACAAGGGCTCAAAATGCTGCCACCGTTCGCACTCCCTACACGCTCATTGCGGGCGGCCTTCTGCTGCTTGGATTTGCTGTAGCATTCATGCACTTACCACATATTCCCCAGACGCAGGTTTTTCGTTCCGGTCGGGACAATGATCTCGTTCTACGGCGCAGTATTTGGGGTTACCGACATACAGTCTTGGGTGCTGTAGGCATCTTTTTATATGTTGGCGTGGAGGTCGGGCTGGCCTCGATCGCGGTGAACTACTTCAAACTTCAAGGCATGAGCAGCGCAAGGACGGCCTCGTTCTTGGTCTCACTCTATTGGTTTGGCGCTATGATCGGCCGCTTGCTCGGCTCCTGGGTTGTCACCAAGATCAAGGCCGGATATCTTCTTGGAGGTTCTGCAGTTGCCGCCTCGCTGCTCGTCATCACCTCCATGACCACCGGCGGCCAGGTTGCCATCCTGTCCCTCGTCCTGTGCGGGACCGCCAATTCCGTCATGTTCCCCAATATCTTCGCGCTGGGTGTCGCAGGCCTCGGTCCCCTGACAAGCAAGGGATCGGGTCTCATAATGACAGCATGTGTTGGTGGCGCGGTGATTCCTTTCCTGCTTGGTGCGTTGGCTGACAGAATGGGAATCCAGAGCGCACTTTTCCTTCCCGCGCTTTGCTATTTCTTTATCGCGTATTACGGATTCTGGGGATCGAAGTCACAGCTGGATGCGCCTTCTTAGGTGGTCTATTGCTCCTCAAACGAGGGCGTTGAACCGGGCTCTGAATTGACAGAATCTGGAGCACAGCGCGCATTCCGCTGCGCTCCGATGAGGCGAAGAAGGAAACAAGAGCCTATCAACTGCCAAAGCGGCTCGCAGGTTCGTGGCGCTGGTTCGCATATGAGCAAATAAAGCCTGAGGAATGGCATCAACCTTGAGGAATGGCATCAATCGACGTGACTTCGCAAAGCTGGGAGCGGCCGCGGCTCTCAGCCGCGGGTTTGCGTTTGCTCCATCGCCAGCACCGGCAGAAGAGATTTTCAGCGACCGGACCAAAGAGGCCGGGATCGACTTTGTGCATTTCAACGGCATGTCGGGTTTCCATTTTTATCCGGAAATGATGGGGTCCGGCGTCGCACTGTTCGACTACGACAACGACGGCGATCTCGACATCTTTCTTGTCCAGGGCGCAATGTTGGGACCTGTGGACGTGAGCCAGGCCGTATTTCATCCCCAGTTGCCGCTGCGTGGCCGACTTTACCGCAACGATTCGGTATGCAATGCCGATGGCACTTGCACGCTCAAATTCGTTGACGTTACGGAAGAAAGCGGGATCAGGGCCGAGGGATATGGCATGGGTGTCACGGCCGCGGACTTCAATAATGACGGCTGGGTCGATCTCTATATCACGAATTTCGGCCACAACCAGATGTGGCGCAACAACGGAAACGGTACATTTACTGATGTCACTGCCGAATCCGGCACCGACGTCCCGGGTTGGAGCGTCTGTGCTTCTTTTTTCGATTACGACCGCGACGGGTGGCTCGACCTTTTCGTTGGCAACTACCTGGATTTCAGATTCACCCATATGGTTAGGTGCTCCTCGCCGAGCGGAATGTTAGATTATTGCAGTCCTCTTGAGTACAACCCACTACCCAATCGCCTGTTCCGCAATCGGCGTGATGGGACGTTTGAGGATGTTACCATCCGTTCGGGAATTGGCACTGAATATTATGGCGCGATGGGAGCCGTTTGCGCGGATTTCAATGGCGACGGCTGGCCGGACATCTTCGTGTCCAACGATAGCCGTCCCAACGAGCTTTGGATCAACCAGCACGACGGAACCTTCAAGAACGACGCGCTGGCTGCCGGCTGCGCTCTGGATCCAGAGGGGAATCCTAAATCCTGTATGGGCGTCGATGCCGGAGATCTGCTGGGCCACGGCTTTGAAGATCTGGTGGTGCCTACCTTAGCTGGGCAATACGCCGAACTGTATTCCAACGACGGCAAGGGATCGTTTGACGATATGTCTTACCAGAGCGGCATCGCTCTCGCCACCCGACGGTACACAGGATTCAGTGTGGGCATGGTGGACTACGATAACGATGGATGGTTGGATCTTTTTTTCGTTAACGGAGCGATAAGGAGAATTGAAGAGCAAGCCCAGCAAGGAAGCTTGTATCCGTATGCCCAATCGAACCTCCTGTTGCGCAACAACGGCAAAGGACGTTTTGAGGACGTCAGCAGTCGCGCCGGCAGCGCATTCTCGCGTTTGGATGTTGGTCGCGGCGCGGCGTTCGGCGATATCGATAACGACGGAGGTGTCGATGTCGCGATCGTCAACAACAGCGGACCCGCGCGTCTGTTGATGAACAATGTGGGGCATCGCAAACCATGGATCGGGTTCCGAATGGTGGGAGACAAATATCATCGCGATATGCTGGGCACGCGCGTGGCGGTTTTTCGACGGGACGCGCCGACCCTTTGGCGGCGCGTCCACACCGACGGCAGTTATAGTTCGTCAAGTGATCCGCGAGTCTTGTTCGGGCTGGGCGATGCTCCCGAAATCACCAAGGTTCAGGCCCACTGGGTCAGCGGACGGGTGGAAGAATGGACCGGCCTGTCCTCGGGAAAATACACCACGCTGCGTGAGGGCAGCGGCACTACAAGAATTGCGCCATGATCAAAGTCCGGCATGAGATCGTTCCGATACTTTTCGCGGTTCTTGCTTCGACCAGAGTCTTCGATGCAACTACTTCCGTTGCGCAGAACCAGCTTTTGGGTCCTACCAACAGCCAGGTCGATCTGGTGGAATTAGCTCCTCCCGACCTCACTGGCGCCGACCCGCAGGTCCAGGAACAAATCCGGGCTTCGCAGGCTGCGCTGGCGGCCACCATTGCTCAGACCGATGCCTCCCGCTCGCGCCGGGCCGAAGCCTTCGGTAACCTCGGGGAGATTTACGAAGCCTACAACTTTGACAGCGCCGCATTGGATTGCTACACAAACGCCTCGCGCCTTGATCCCCAATCCTTCCGCTGGTCTTACTATGCCGGCTACCTGCGCCAGTTGTACGGCGACCCGGAGACGGCAGAGCGCGACTACCAGCATGCCTTGACTCTGAAGCCGAACAGCAGCCCCGCCTTGTTGCGGCTGGGGGCTCTGGAACTCACTCTGGGTCATCCCGATGCGGCCAAGCAGTATTTCAGCCGAGCGGCCGCACAGCGAATTCCGTCCGCCCCCGCGTTGGTCGGCCTAGGCAAGGCGGCTTTGGTCGAGCACCAGTACAGCGCCGCCCTGAAGTATTTCACCCAGGCCCTGGCTCGCCAGCCTCAGGCTTCGAGCATTCACAATCAACTGGCAATGGCCTACCGTGGTTTGGGCGATCTGAATCGCATGCAGGAGCAAATGAAGGCTCGCGGCAATGCGGAGCCCTTAATTCAGGATCCTCTGCTTGACGAGATCGAGGCTCTGAAACAGGGCAAACTCAGCCTGCTGCAACGTGGCAACAGGGCCATGAGCGAAAGCCGCTTTGCCGACGCGGTTAACGCCTATCGCCAGATGGTCAGCCTCGACCCCTCCAATCCCAGAGCCTATGTGGACCTTGGAAACGCCCTGTACTGGGCTGGAATCCCCGGAGAAGCGATGAAGCAATATGCGCACTCTTTAGACCTCAACCCAGACAATGCCACCGTACACTACAAAATTGGAGTATTGCTGGTTGAAGCCAAGCACGAGGAGCAGGCCATTGCTCATTTCCAGCAAGCTCTCAAGTTGGATCCGGGTCTTGTAGACGCTCATTTTCAGCTGGCCAATCTTTTCATGCGGAAAAGAGAAGATGCCGACGCCGAACGGGAATATGAAATCGTGGTTTCGCTTGAACCAGAGAATGCGTTTGCTCATTTGATGGGGGCGATGGCGGCGATTCACGCGGGCTCGTACGCCCGAGCGCGGACGCTGCTTGAGGAGGCTGCTGCAGCATTTTCCACAGATGCGGACATCGCAAACGCGCTGGCAAGGCTACTGGCCGCGGCCCCCGATCCGGCTGTGCGTGATCCAAGCCGCGGCCTGAGCATTGTAGAAACTCTCCTGAATAATCAGCAGAGCGACCCTTTGGAAGTCGGGATCACATTTGCTATGGCCCTCGCAGCAGTGGGGCGGTTTCACGATGCTGCCGCATATCAGGAGACGATCATCAGGCAGTTAGAGGCCTCACGGCAATACGATTTCGCCCGCCTCTTGCGCCCGAATCTAGCTCGGTACCAACAAGGCAAAACCTGCCGGGTACCATGGGCCAGCGACGACCCGATCTTTACTCCGGTTCCCGGTAAAGTTCAGCTCTCGAAGGAAGCGGAAGCGATGGATGCACGTCACTAGCCTCCAGAACTTTCTAGTCCTCTGGTTTCTATTTCTTGGGCACCGAAATATTTGACATATCAGTTTGCAGAAGTGTAATCTGAGCCAATCAGTGAAAAGGGGACCGTGAAATGCGTTCATGGAGCACGAATGCGCAGTTCAAAACGTTGGCATTTTTCGCTGTGTGCGTTGCACCAGTGAAAGCGATGGCTGCGACACCCGCGAATTTGACAGCACATACCGTCCTGAAGGTTCAGTCCAGCGTCGACGGATTTGTGGCGATCCTGAATGGGGAAATGCTACGGGTCGTGGTTTGCAGTGACGCAGTATTGCATGTCGTGGCATCTCCGGGCATGTCGGCGGTGCAAGGCGCCTCACCGCAGCAGCCTTGGATGTTAGATAAATCCGCAGCATGTCCTGGCGCCAAATTCACATTTTCGCAGGGAACGGATAGCGCATCGTTGATCACTGCTAAATTGCTTGTCGCGATCGACAAAGAAGGCGGCAACCTCGTCTTTTCCACCGCGGATGGCACTGAATTGTTGCGGGAATGGCCTGAGGGGATACCCCGGACTTACGAACCGGTGGAAATCAATGGGGTGAAGACGTTTCATGTAGAGGATCGTTTTTTGCCAAGCATGGCAGAAGCGGTGTATGGCCTCGGGCAACACCAAAACGGCATGTTCAATTATCGCGGTTCCACGATAGAGCTCGGGCAAGACAATACAGATATTGCTATTCCTCTTTTGGTTTCTACCAGAGGTTACGGACTGCTCTGGAACACGGCCTCACTTACCTACTTCGACAACAGATTTCCCAAAATGCTTAGCTTTAGCTCCCTTGCTGAGAATGCGATCGATTACTACTTCATTTATGGTCCGGAAATGGATGAGATTATCCACAAATACCGGCAAATGACAGGGCGAGCACCGATGTTTCCTGAGTGGGCATACGGATTCGTTCAATCGAAAGATTCTTATATATCACAGGAAGAAGTATTGGCGATTGCCAAGCGCTATCGCTCAGAACATATCCCACTCGACTGTATCGTTCAGGATGGGGGATGGTGGAAGACTATGGGCGATCCGCCTTTCCGATCAGCCTATCCCGATGTCGCCGAAGAGCTGAAGGAGCTGCATGATGAGCACGTGCACACGATGATTTCGGTGTGGGGAGGCTACCACGAGGACTCTATCAATTATCAAGAGTTGAAAGCGAACGGATGGCTCATTTCACAGCCATCTGAAGCGGCTCCGCATGACAAATTCTGGATCGGAACCGCGGAGTACGACGCAACGAATCCGGCGGCACGGGATTTCTTTTGGAAGACCCTTCCTGGGCCCCTACTTGCTCAGGGTTGGGATTCATTCTGGCTAGACGCCTCAGAGCCGGATTCCGGACCGCACGAAGGCGATGCGATCCTGCTGGACAAGAAAATGGCGATCGGCAGCGGCGCCATGTATACGAACGTTTTCCCTCTTCTCCACACTGGCGGCATTGCGGAGCACTGGAAGCAAACTACTCAGGAAAAACGTGTATTACTGTTGACACGTTCGGCATTCCTCGGTGAGCAGCGCAATGGAACGACGATATGGAGCGGCGATGTTTATCCGACTAATTGGGCATTCCGTCATCAGATCGCTGCGGGGCTCAACTTTGCTCTTAGCGGCATGCCGTATTGGACTACAGACGTCGCGGGATATTTTCCGCTATATGACGGCGCCTCGATGACGACACCGGAATATCAGGATCTCTATGCGCGCTGGTTCGAGTTTGGCGCATTCTGCCCAATGTTCAGGACGCATGGGCATCGTGACCATAATGAGATTTGGACCTATGACAAAGTTGACCAAGTGCTGGAGAGTTACGATCGGCTACGCTATCGGATGCTGCCGTACATTTACTCGCTAGCTTGGAAGGTGACCCATGATGACTACACGATGATGCGGCCGTTGGTGATGGATTGGCGGACCGACCACAGCGTGTGGGATATCGGGGACGAGTATATGTTCGGGCCTGCATTTCTGGTGAGCCCGGTATGGAAGGAGGGGGCTCAAACGAGGGAGGTTTATTTGCCGCAGGCGCCTGCCTGGTACGACTTCTGGACAGGAGAGCGAGTTGCCGGCGGGCAGGAACTCGAGGTGAATGCTCCCCTCGCGAAACTGCCACTCTTTATGCGCGCCGGATCGATTGTGCCGCTTGCTCCGGAACTTGAGTATGCCAAACAAGAACCGAGTGACCCGATTGAAGTGCGTATTTATCGCGGCGCCGATGGCTCGTTTGACCTCTATGAGGACGAAGGGGACAGTTACCGATATGAGCAGGGTGCTTATGCGGTGATTCCATTGCACTGGAATGAAGAGGCGGGGACACTGACTTTTGGTGAACGCATTGGAACGTTCGCAGGGATGACAACGGACAGAAAGTTTCGCATCATTTTGGTGGGTCCGGGACATGGAGTAGGAGAGGCGGTTTCTTCAGATGCCGATGCCGTGGTGGAGTATACGGGAAAGAGCGAAGAATTAACCTTTCCTCCAGAACCAGCAAAACTGTAGCTTCCAATCCCGCCTCAAGATGGCTCATCGCTGCACTGTGTCTCCTTTTGCCGCTGGGGTCCTGGCTTGCCATTCGGTCGAATCGTATGGCTACTGCAAAGAATGCTCCGTCATCATCAGCTGAGGTCGCATAGTCGAAATGGAAGATGGCCGTCTGCGCGCTTCAGCGCTTCCTGCAAAGAAAGGCACCCCTTCTGAATCGTCATGAAAACAAAGAAAATGATACGCAAATCCAAACAGCCAGCGAGGCTTCTCAAAACCAGAGTCATTGAAGAGAAGACCACCAGGGAGCGAATTTTAGAAGCCGCCCGCGAATTGTTTGCCGAGATGCCCTACGACAGAGTCCTTATCTCGGGCATCGTCAAGCGCGCTGGCATTGCGCAGGGAACCTTCTATCTTCACTTCGATACCAAGCAAGCGGTTGTTCATGCTCTCGCCGATGAAATGCTCGGAAGGCTGCAAAGAGTCATGGACCGTGTTGCGCGCGGCTTCCAGACCACGATTGAATTCATTGCAAAGATGATGAAGGAGGCACCAGAAGCCGTACTCCCCTATCAAGCGATTATGCGGATTTTCGATCCCGAGACTCTCTTTTTCGAACTTGAAACAGATCCAACTAAAACCTTTCGGACGCCGCTTCTCGATACTCTCATCCAGCTGATCCGCCGCGATCAATGCGCAGGAATTGTACCTACCGATGTTGATGCTGCGATCACAGCGCGCTTCATAGTCAGCATCCTCGATCGTATTGCGCGAGACAAAACTCGGGAGGATCCCGCGTTCCCAGTTCAGGATTTGCAGGAGCAGTCAATGCTATTCCTGTCGCGGGCGCTGCATCAGCTGTGATTAAGTGCGGGCTAAGACGCCCCGCACCATCGTCTGCGGTCGACTTTTTCAACGAAATACAGACCCATGTGAGAGGCTCGTTTGCTTCTGACCTAATGGGATGGACCCGCCTCGTAGAGGTGAGTTGATAGGCTCACCACGAGGAGGACGAACCATGAAGGTGGTAGCGGCTGTAGGGCTGGACATTGCGAAGCAGGTATTTCAGGTGC
>JBEKRG010000055.1:0-30094 GCA_049518955.1 Occallatibacter sp. | reverse complement strand
GGGGTGCTGGCTCACGAGGTCATGCACCCCGCGCTCAAGCATCACACCCGGCGGGCCAAGCGCGACCCCAGGCGCTGGAACGAGGCCTGCGACTATGCGATCAACCCGCTGCTGCTCGATGCCGGTCTCAGTTTGCCGGACGATGTGCTCGTCGATCCACGCTTTCGCGGGATGAGTGCCGAGCAGATATACAACCTGCGCGAGGCAGAAGCGCAACCACAGTCCGATGACCAAAGTGAATCGGAGCAGAATACGAACTCTGAATCGAACGATTCGGCAGGTAACGAGAATGATGGTGGTACACCTTCCGTTCCGGAGAGCCAGGGCGGCATCGGTCAGGTGATCGACGCGCCAGAAGCCGGCGACGATGCGCCAAGCATCGAGGAACAGGTGCGCGATTGGGAGATCGCCGTCAACCAGGCTGCGACCGTCGCTCAGCAGGCCGGCAAAGTCCCCGCCGGCCTCAAGCGTACTCTTGAAGGCGCGGCGGGAGCCCAGGTCGATTGGCGGGAACTGCTGCGCCGTCTCTGGTCCGACACCATCCCGGCCGATTCGAGCTGGATGCGGCCCAACCGCCGTCACATCTGGTCAGGTCTCTATCTGCCCGGCGTTGTGCGCGAAGGCACCGGCGAAATCGCGATTGCCGTCGATTGCTCGGGATCGGTCAATGCGCGGCAGTTGCGCCTCTTCGAGGCCGAGATTCGTTCGATCCTCGAAGGCCAGCGGCCGGATCGGGTGCATGTTCTCTACTTCGACGCCGAGGTTCATAAGGTCGATACCTACGTGGCCGGTGAGATACTCCATCTCGAACCAGTAGGCGGAGGCGGCACCGATTTCGGTCCTTGCTTCGACTGGCTCAATGAGCACGGAGTCCGCCCCCAGACGATGGTCTTTCTGACCGATCTCTACGGGACATTTCCAGACTCCGCACCAGACTATCCCGTCCTCTGGGCCTCGACCGGAGGCCGTCAGGCGCCCTTTGGCAGCGTCATTCCCATGCACGCTGCGTAGCCAATGCTCACCTCATTGGCAGTGACGCGCAACGGAGCATCCCCATGAACAAGCAATTCTTCATCTTTACCGATGGCTCGGCCATCGGTAACCCAGGTCCTGCCGGTTGGGCAGCTATCGTGATCCACGGGACAAGACGGCAGGAGATCGCCGGATCGGTTCCGTGGTCGACCGTCTCTGAAATGGAACTGCGCGCCGCTGTCGAGGCCCTGCGACTGACGCCAGCCGGCGCCCGAATCGAGTTGCGCTCGGACTCGGAACTGTTGATCCACGGAATGCGCTTCCGCGTCTTCCGCTGGAGACGTTACGGATGGCGCAACAGCCGTGGCTTTGACCTGCAACACCAGGAACTGTGGCGCGAGTTGCTCCTGCTGAATGCGGATCGAACTATTCGTTGGCTATGGGTCAAAGGGCACAGCGGCCATCCAATCCAATCGCGTGCCGATGCGATTGCCTACCAAGCCGCCAGAGCAGTTGCCGCTCAGGAACGAATTGCCGCCTGATGCTGATGGCAGACTACAACTCCAATGAGGAAAAGAACCATGTCAACGATTGCAGCAACAAATTCGCTTTTTGAGATCGACGTGGAATTGGATAGCCTTCTTGATGAGATCGAGGAGCAGACCGCACAGGGCGGCGAACCATCCGGGGAACTCGTTGCCCGCTTCCAGCAATTCTGCTCGGCACACGACGAAAAGGTGGACAGGATAGGGCGCTTTCTGCGCCAGATGGAAGCGCGCGAACAGTTCTGCCGCAGCGAAGCTGCCCGGCTCAGCGACCGGGCCCGCACCGCAGCCGGCAAGGTTGAGCGAACGAAGAACATGGTTCTCTACTATCTGATGTGCCGTGACCTCAAAGCGATCGAGGGACGCGAGTACACCCTGCGCGCCCAGAAGAACAGCCAGGACTCGGTGCGGATCACCGATGAGGCTGCGCTACCAGTCGCCTTTCGCAAGATCGATGCCCGTATCGGCGGTGTCCTCTGGGAAACGGTTCTTGCGAATCTTCCCGACGAGCTTGGCAAAATGCTCGAGAGCACAGTGGAAGAATCAAGGCCGGACACGGATTCGATCAAGACGGCCATCCTGCACGAGGAACAGGTTCCATGGGCAGAGCTGCGACGCGGATGGCACTTGAGAATCAAGTAGCAGTGATCCAGTCTCTGAGAATTTCATATTCCCAGTGGCTGGGAGTAGCGAGATGGCACTGAGACTTCCCATTAGTAGCAACCCTCAAATGTCTCTGTGAATCTTGATCTCCACCGCAGATGTGTGCGGTTTTTGGACTTTGACCGCACTCCTTTGCGCCCGCACACAATGAACGCCACAGACTCTGCTTCGAGTTAAGGAGACCCTCCCAATGGGTCATACGCGGACCTTACAAGCGCCAATAGCCTGGCCTCGATGGTCTCCCATTCTTTGCTCAGATTCACGGTTGCGACGCAAATGCGGTGTCCCTGAACACTCATGGCCTCGTTCAGATCCTTACTTGTAGTCGGATAAAGAAGCATTCCCTGAGCGCAGCGATGAGCTTCGCTCTCCTGCTCCTGCGTACGGAGGTATGCATAAAGTTGATAAAGATTCTCCGACTTGAATTTCGCGCCGCCGTGGGGAGTTGCAGCGAGTGTTGTAGTCGAGTACTTGGTATCGATAATGAGACGTCGGTATGGCGGCAGCTTCTCGACAATCGTGATGTCGGTCTGCATCGAAGGCACAAATGAGCAACCCAGTTCGTCATGCCAGTCGAGGTTCTGTCGGGCTACTTCATGATCTTTCAGAGTAAGTCGATAGAAATTCCTTACGAACCGCTCGAACAGCGAATGGAACGTGATCTCGTCGCGCAGGAGAGCGGTCAGCACGTGATCGCCCGCCTCCTCAGTGGGCATTTCCAGGCGCCTGATCAGCGCACAGATGGCAATAGGCAAGGCATAGTCGCGGTCGTTGCGTCCGAGTTGTAGCCGACTAAAATCCGCCAACGATATCGGCACAAGCGGGATGCCTTCCAGGGCTCGTACCAGGGTCCGTAACTCGTGACGTAGTCTGGCCTCTTCCTCAGATTTCACATGTTTCAATCTTGGATCGGCCGCCAAACGATGGAGTGTCGCTCGCAGAATGCGGTTCTTCGGTGTATCGATATTGAGCTCAGGAAAAACACAATGCGCCGCAGCTTGCTCAAACGTGAGGCGTTTCAGGCTTCCGGCAAAGTCTACGCGGCCCCTGATCCCCCGGAGTGTCTCACGATTTACCATATGAGCACGCCCCAAATGACGCTTCAGCAAATCACGGGTCGCAGCAGCTAGAATGCGAGCCAGCAACCCGAGCAGCTTGGGCGCCCCTTCTGTGCATTCCGGCCAGCGCCCCCGCCACCGGGCCATATCCCAGGCGTATAGCAGGAGATACCAGGCGTTGCAAACGGGAATCTCATCCGCAATATTGTTTGTCAGCTGTTCTAATGCAGTCACACTCACATCCGAAGCGCCTAAGCTAGAGTTTCTCAAAGGCGCTCTTTGCCTTGGCAGGATCGTCTTGCCAGTATTCGACTAGCAGAGGCTTAATTTCGGTTTCGACGATCTCCCTGTACCACTGTTCGTCGAGCGCCGAGAAATCTTTGCCGGTAGGACAGAAGAAGCTGTGGCCTACAAGGAATGCCTCTCCTAATTGAGAGTCCTCAGAAATCTGCTGGTTCAGCGCCGTCATTCGGCCGATAATCAATTGAGACAAATTGGGGTTCATGCCTCGTTCCTCAAGCCACTCTCGATACATGGGGTGGTCGTATCTAGGAGTCAACGTCACGAATGCGAACCGTCGCCGCAAGGCATAATCCACAAGCGCCAGCGAGCGGTCAGCGATGTTCATTGTTCCGATGACATAAAGGTTCGGCGGGACGTGTAAAGTCTCATCGTCCGACCGCCGATAAAGAGGAACGACGCAATTCTCTTTGCCGCGTTTGTCCGCCTCCAACAGCATTATGAGTTCCCCGAAAACCTGACTAACGTTTCCTCTGTTGATTTCATCCACGATCAGGACAAAGTCCTTGTCCGGATCGTTTTCTGCCTTTTGGCGAAGTTGCAGGAATGGACCGTCTACAAGATCGAACTTTCCGCTTGCGCCTGTGGGCCGATACCCCCGAACCATATCTTCGTAGCTGAAGGAGGGATGAAACTGAACCATCGTAATGCGGGAGTCGTCCTTCGCTTCCATAAGGGCATATGCCAGGCGTTTTGCGATGAAGGTCTTGCCGACGCCTGGGGCTCCCTGGAGAAGGAGATTCTTCTTCGATTTTAGTCTGCGCAAGATAGTCTCGACTTCCGGTACTGTCAGGAACACTCCGTCCGCGATCAGATCTGCAACCGCGTACGGTGCAGCGCTCTCGCCGATTTCAATGAGTGATGGTTCCGCATCTTCGGGTTTGTCCCACCATTTGTTGATGAAGAAGTCGTAGTCCTGCGACTTATTTCCAAATGCAAATTGGATCAAATGCTGAGCGAATTCATTTTCCTTTCGCAAGCGCCAGACAGTGGAGCGCCCCGTATAGAAGTACCAGGCTCTTGGTGTTGAAGGCGCTGGGTCCCATTCCACTTCAATTCTTCGTCCATCCCCGGAATTCGAGACGACTGTGCCCGTGGCCTTTATCAAGAGCAATGACACGGTATGCCCGAAACCATCGAACGGAAGATCGTTCTTCTGCGTCGTAGCCGACTTGATGGCGATCTTGTCGCCAACCTTCATGGTTCTCACCAGATCGAGGTAGCGGTCCTCATACCCGTTTTCCCAGATTCCCTCGTTCAGGAATCGCTCGGTCTGGTCGGGTGGTTCTTCGCCGCCCCAATAAGCCCCGACCAGCCAGTAATCAGTATCGGCCTTTGGAAGTGTGGATGCGGTGGGAGAGTCAGGCGGGACGCCTTTATTGACCGCGACCCAAGCTGCGGCTGACAGATGCGGTAAATCCTGCTTTGCGTTCTTCAGAACCCGTTCGACTACTTCTCGGTAGAATTTGAATGAAAGACCTTGGCTGGGGAGTTTGATGTTCAGGTGTTCGCGCATCGTGCTGTCTAAGCTGAGAAATGTATTCGGCCGGATCCAAAACAATCCCATGGTGAGGTTTATCTTGGTGCCCCGCACCTTCAGCGCCTCATCAAAAGCACGAGCGAAGTCCGGATCAGCAAGAGGCGATTGCCCCAAAGCCAGTGTAAACACATCCCAAAGTCGCTCTATGTCATTCGGCTTTCGGTCGGCTTGGTATCCGAAAAACCAGGACCTCTGGTTATTGAGGACAGGAACCCCAGTAAAATCCTTCGGCACCGGGGAAGCCAGGTTGAACTTTGTCTTTGCCGCTTGCAGAATTCGAATCTGCGTCTGATACATGATTCCGCGGTTGAAGCTACCAAAGAATGTAAATGGATCAATCTCCTCAAGCGGGAACCGGCGCCCGGTTTTGTCTTTGTCCCCGAGCGGCGTAATTGTCAGTCCATCAGCGCGGAGCCCCTCCAGAAACTGCAGTAATTCTTGTTGGTTGGATCGAAAGGCAACAAGTGTGTCCGCGAGTTCCTCGAAAAATGGGATCCAATCGAAGGTTTCGGTCGTTTTTCCTTCATTGTTCATAGCAATTCGTCACCAATCAAACTCAACTTCGGTCTACTTTGTTGAAGCAAGGAACTCTTGCCTGAGACTATCAATTTCCCGGAGTTTTCCTGTCTTTGAGTCTCGGAACTGCCAGAAGATCCAGCCGTTCGTTGCAGGCGGCGGATCTTGAGGTGATGTCCCAAGCACAGACTTCCGCGCAATACCTCCCGCCGCTGACAGGGTTAAAGAGGTCTTCCCACCAAAGGAGACGGTTCCGTTGGGCTGAATTGATGCGGTAAGCCGGAGACCTTTGTACGTGCGCTCCAACTCCATTGGCGGCTTTACAAATCCTGCTGCGACGAGGTTCGGTAAGGTTGCTTCGGCCATGGCGGTCATAGTCTCTCGGGCCTTCTTGCCAGCTTCCCGACGAGTCGCGGAAACTGCTGGTTTCGGTATGACAGTCGACGCTGTAGGTGCTCCCGACAGTTCGGCAACCTTCGGTAACGGGAAATCGATTGTGATCTTGGCACGCTTGAGAGATGCACGCGCTTCTGAAGGTGTAACGCCATTGGCCTTTTTGCAGATAGCCCGAATGAGTACAACATCATCTTCGCCAAGCAAACTTTCAAATGCGAGTCGCACCTTTCGATCAATGAAGTGCGCCTTCCACAATTCGTCAAGGAGACTGCCGCGCATCTTGTCCTTTGACAGCAGTGCGAGCGTGTCGGTCAGGAAGATTGGATCGGTGTCCGAGATGCTCACCTTTCGGAAAAGCTTCTCGTCAACGTCGACTTCTGCGTGAGAGTTGTAAATCCGATACTCGTCCCCGTTGGTAAGCACGCACCATTTGACCCCTACGACGGCCGCGTAGCTGATATTCTGCGAAATCCACTTTCGATCGCCGAGGTCCTTTTCCAGTGACTTCGCCTCAATGAGCAGGCACTCAGTGCGATTCAAAAACAGTGCGTAGTCCACTGGATTGTCCTGTGGCTTTCGTCGGTACTCCCGGCGAACTTCGTCGATTTCCTGGAGGTCCCACCCCAGCGCGGACAGTAACGGATCAATCAGAGCCGCTTTGGTATTCTGCTCGCCGATCAGTTCCTTCCGATCGCGGACCTGGCGGATTCGCTTCCGGATTACTTCAGTCGCAGGTTCCAACTTTGATGTCTGCTGATCCATTGCCACACTCTCCCCAAAAGCTCCTTGTTCGCCAAATGGCAGGTGGCGGCCTCCCTCGCCGTCACTGCCTGTACTACCATCCCTTTAACAAAGCTTCCTTCCTGCTGCTGTTGTCCAACACTTTCGTACACGACTCCCAAGGTGTCTTTTCAATTCGGTCGTACTTGATCTCAAAGGGATGCTGTTCGGGAAGCGCGTTGATGGTCTTCTTGGCACTCTCGATCTTGCCCAAGGCAACGTCGATCCACACATCTTCAAGAACATCCGGAATCTGACCGAATAACTGGTAGATGGACTGGAGCCGGCTGGAGAGAAGATGATGCACGCGGTCCTCCACCGAGTCCTTGTATCGCATGTTGTAAACGTAGACCGTGTCTCGAAGCTGGCCGATCCGCTGGATACGTCCCTTGCGTTGTTCAAGGCGTGTGGGGTTCCAAGGAAGATCTAGGTTTATCAACGTGCCTAGTCGTTGGAGATTCAACCCTTCGCTTGCGGCTTCCGTACCGAGCAGAAGGCGAATCTCATGCCGGCGAACCATCGCCTTGATGTCTTCCCTGTCTTTCCGGATGAACTCGCCACTTTGAATGACTCCCGACTTCCCGCTGCCTGCGTAGATCCCGATGACTTCATCGGGGAACTCCGTCGAGAGAAGGTTGGCAAGCCACCAGACAGAATCGAAATACTGCGAGAAGATGATGCACCCCAGGTTCAGCCAACCTCGATTCCGGAGAACATCTTTCACGACCTCGAACTTCGGATCGCGTTCCCGGCTGGCCTCCAAGGAATCCAGCAATTCCGTGAGCTTTTGGCGCTCACCAGCGGAGAGTGCTCGAACCGTCTCCGCCGTCTGCTCATCGTCACCTTCACCGTCGCTATCTTCCTCGTCGATGTCCTGCCACTCGCCGAGCATTTTCTTCGCTGTGTTCATGCCCGCTGCAATGCTGCTACCAATGCGACGAAGGAGGAGCGTCTTCAAGAACCCGCTCGCCTGCATCCGGTGGCTCAACATTTCGCAGAACTCTTCCGCTTTGTGATACGCGTCCATCAGGTAAGGCGGGAGTTTAATTGCCTCCTCGTCGCTTTCTCCGAACAGTTCAACCTTCACCGGCTTCAGATACGGTTCCCCTGTTTCCGGATCGAGGGTGTTCTCTAGAAAATCTCGGGTACGCCGCACGATATGTCGTATGAAAGGGTTGTAACGCTCAACAAAAACCTTGGCCACGCGGCGAACCCGTGCCAAATCCGGCTGGGTGAGACTTCGAATTGCCTCGGGCGGAGCTACACAGTCTTCGTCGCTGAGTCGCAAAGCGCGCCGCATGAGAAGGAGGTCATTTGATTCCGAAGCGGGCGGCAAGGGATTTCGCATCCAGTCCCATGCTTCATCCTGATCCTCCGGTAAAGCCTTTTTCACTATCACCATTTCCAGTGCTTTATCAGCGCGCCTCCAATAGCTGCGCCAATTATTGCCGAGAACCGATTCGTTGTTGACTGCAAGCGCGTTAAGCAAGTCCCATCCCTCGACTGGATACATTTGGACAGGCGTTGCTGTGGCGAGGAGTAGACTCTTCGTCCGCGGCGCAATGGCATAGAGAAATCGAAGGAGGTTGTTGGGATCGGGCTTCTCACCTTCCCGATTCGGTCCCAGGTTCCGCCGTCGTGCGCGGTGGCATTCATCCACTACTACACATTCGAAGGACATATCTTTGAGAATCTCGGCGACGTCGGAGTTACGAGTGATCAGTCCCTGTGAGACTAGGCCGACCCGGCGAGGGCAGTGCTTCACTCCTTCGGATCCAGCCACCGGGTGTTCCACTTCGTTCTCGTCAACCCACGATTTGCCGGTCCAAACAGCGGACGGCATATCCAACAGCGTTTTCATTTCGTCCTGCCACTGCCACAGAAGCGGCTTCGGCGCGAGGATGAGAATTGGCTTGTCGCCGTACAGCGCCATCAGCATAGCGGAAAGCGCGAGTTGGATCGTCTTTCCCAAACCGACCTGATCCGCGAGAACGAAGCGGGCGCCGTGTGGTCCTCGATGAGCATCGAATGCCAGCTTGACGAAATACTTCTGGTGTTCCCATAGGCCGTATTCACGCCGGTATACGGGCGCTTCGATGACGACCGCAGCAGCTTCCGGCGCTTCGCGCCACAACTCAACACCGGGAATGACGGTCCGCTTGGCCAGCCGCCCGATGTCCTCGACGACGAAGTCTGCCAGAGGCACAGCCGCGTGACAGGTCCAGAGCGCGTCGAACTCGTCTTGGACCCAAGTCAACGCTTCCGGAGAGTCGTCCTCCCACACCAATTCGTAGTTCAACTTCCAGGCCGACAGGGTCTCATTGGTGCTGCCGAGGAACGATGTCTGTGTTCCATCCGCCATAGTGATAATGCCTGCCTTGCCATGCACCAAGCCGAATTTCTCTGAAGGCAGTACCTTGACCTGCATCTTCCCCGAGCGAAGAAACTCAAATAGGCGGCTAAACCGCTTGGGGGAGTTCTCGTGAATCAGCTTCTCTGGCTCGGATGCACACCACTCACGGCGCATTGCCAGATTGGCCGCGCGAGCTGTCTCAACGTCCATCGGGTCGAGATCGGAATTGCAGACTACTCGGATGGAACCGGAGATTGATTCGAGAGCCTCACCTGCAACCTCCAGAATGGACGAGCTGAAATAGCCTGCGATGCGGTCATAACTTCGCGCGCCAATGAGCCGCTGGTTTAGAAACGAGTGGTCCAGTGGTTCCCTGCGCGATGAGTACCGCTTTTTCATAGGCTCCCCTACACGCTGTCGTTCTCCAATGCGCCCGCCACTAGGCCGGCGGCGTGACCATCGTCCTTCCATCCGGAAACCTTCAGTTCCATTGAGGCCAGGTAGCGCAGAATAATGATTAGGGACTTCCGGTGGCTCCAGTAGCCCGGCAATTCTGTCTTTAGCCAATTCCTGCCGGCTTGTGCCTCATTTTGGCGAAGTGCTTCGCGTGTGGCGAACAGCGCGTTCCGCACGAGCGACCTTCCAAATTCCGAATCGCCAAGTACCTTTGCTTCGAATTCAGACGCGGCCTTCAGCCGGGTCTGGTTGGCCTTGCCACTAGACAACATGGACTTGTAGTCGCGGACACCGAAGCCACGCGCCAGTTCCATGTAGGCGCTGGTACGAAACTCTTGATGGCTTTCGAGATCGAGGCCCTTCAAATAGAACCGTTCCTCCGGTGTGAGAGTCTTCCAAGTGAACTGATCAAACCCCTTAGGAACAAGGTGATCGCATGCGGTCTTCACTGCATCGGAGATGACTGCCTCTATCGGCGACACTTCACCCTTCTTCCGCGATTTCGACAACTCATACGAAACGTCGATGTCTTCGATGTTCCGGTATTTGGTCAGCACTCGAAGAGCAGCCGCATAAGCAGCAAGCTGGTAGTCGGTATCTCCGAAATTTGGATCCTCCTCATCGTCTAACTTCAGCATCGAGTCCAATTGAGCCTTCACCTCATCCTCGACCTGGGGGACGACCTCGTCGAGAAACGCAGTCTCGTTCGACGTTTGCTTCCGCAAGATCAACAAAACCGTCCCTTGGACGTAGTTGCCCTCGCGCATCGCAGTATCAGTTTCAGTTGCGATGCACCAAGCGGCTGTTACGCGCAAGCCAGATGCCCATAGAATCAAAGCTAGATCAGCCCACACGCTGGCATCCTGGTGAGTGAACATGACGATTTGAGCACCATTGTCAGGCATGTGGGAGGCCAAATTTCGATAGCAATCCACCATGTTGTGCCGGAAGCCTTCGTCCGCACCCTGCACCGCCAATGCTCGTTTGCTATCGGTGTACCAGTTAGTGAAGATCTTGTGAAGCCGTTCGGCGTACCAAGCCAGGAAAAACTCCGACAGTTCGTGGTAGTTAATCGCATCTGCGTAGGGCGGGTCTGTGATCCAGAAATCGCAAGATTGAGTGACACGCCTAGCATCCTCAGGCCAGATGGCGGCATCACCAATAACCTTCGCACCCACTATGTCCAGAAAGAATGCTGGTCCAAGGCTGCTCAAGGAACGCGTGGCGTAGTTGAACAGAGTATTCAGTGCCTGATTGCTGAAGGTCTGTTCGCTCTTGTCGCCAATGCTTCTCGGATGCCAGCGAGAAAGGCGAGCGTTGTAGTCAGCGCAGCGCGACATACCCAGGAGCATCGCTGCGGCGACTGATTGCGATTTTACTCGGCGCGCGGTTTCTTCCATCAGCGCGCCAAGGACGAGCAACTGACGGGGATTGAAGAGGTGATGCCAATGCGTCCATCCCCGCTCTCGAAGTAGTCGAGTTGTCTCGTCACCGGGTTCGATGCGCCTTTTCGGAATGAAGCCATTTGCTTGCCATTTGCTGAATCTCTCCTTTAACAAACGACTGACATGGCTCTCACGTTCGGCGTCATGCTGGTTGGGCGCTCGGAAATAGCGCTCCGTTTGTTCCTTGCCGTCGGCGTCAACCCACCGATGGACCCAACGAATGCAATAGAGGCGCTCCTGGAATACATCACCAAGTTGTGGGGCGACGTCTTCGTTCTCCCACATTCGGAGCCCATATTCAGCCCCGCTTTCAGATCGCCGGTCTCCTCGGATCATTGTGATTGGGGTTGATTTCTTACAATCCGGATTTGGGCAGACAAGGTCCGAGTCCCGAGCTGTACCGTGCTCATCCGCTCGTTTCAGGTCGGCGCCCGAGACATCGGAGACAATATCAATACGGAAGCGCCTGTGCTTGGCATCGGGAATCAACTGAGCGATCGTGTTGTCCTTTAGACCTATCACCCTCGACGGAATCAAAGGCACATTCCAACCACATTCGGGACAACGGGTTTCCACGCAGTAGAGATAAGCATCCGCGCGATCCCCTTTTTCATTGTGCTCGATTCCCCATCCAGTAATCTGGCGATCCACTGAGTCGTAAACCAACCGCTGGGCTTGCCGAACCTGGTCCACGACCTCCGGACCTCCTCCAATGATTTTGAGAGCGGCCCAGCTTAGCAAGGTGGCCACTGGGCTCAGATCGGAACCAAAACTATCGCAACCTATTCGGGCAGCCTCAAAGGGAACGCTACCCCCTCCACTAAACGTGTCCCCCACGCGTACCCGGTGACCGAACTGCCGCACGCTGAGTTGTTCAACCAATCCCGGCAGATCTTCTGCCATTGTTCCGAGATGAGAGTTGATTTGTCCCCACGCTTCTTTCGAAGGGCCTTCTACATTCTCTGGCCGCTCACAGTACTCCAACTTCTCGTCATAGCTGAATCTGCCAAAGACCAAGCCCTGCAGTACCTCCCGGATTGGCTTCTTCTCTTTCTTCAGATTTAGCTTCTCTCCAGCACTCGCAGCTTTGAACCACTCCCGCCGCTCGCTCGGCGTCAGTCGCTCCCAGACTATCTTGAGTGGAACGGCCTTTGTCTTTCGCAGCCAGAGGCCCTCTTCGTCCATCGTGAGCAGCTTAAGGAAAACCTCTCTGTCAGTTTCTGGATCATCCGTCGCGGGCAACAGCAAGCCGAGGATGGCCGCGCGCACCAGGATGAGGGGCTTACGCCCCCACCATTTCCCTAGCCCTGTTAGCGTCTGGCTATTGGTAGCTTTTCGCTCCTTGTAGCTTTCCTTGGAAACCTTCGAGACCGGGAACTGCGCTTCAATAAATGATTTCGCGTCCATTTGTTTGTTCAGTTCCCCTTCCCTTTTGTGCCGGTCATCGGGTCGGTATCACTCGATAGGAAATCGCCTTCGCCAAACCCTTCGAAGAGACCTTCAATGGCTCGCCGCGGCCGGTGTTCTGACACAGGATTTTCTGTGAGCGCAAATCGTACCGCCTTGCGCCATCCCTTGTTTCGGCCGGCGATTGCGTGACCTGTCGCGGCGTTGGTCATTGTAAAAAGCCACCAGCGTTCCTCTGGAACGAGGCCAAGCCAATTGCGAACTGCGGCCGGAATCAATGCAGGGTCGGCATCCTCAACTGCCCACGCGAGGAGGACAAGTTCTTTCCCGAAGAGCCTCGATATCGGCGTAGCCCCAACCTTCCACTTGCCCGGCTTGAGATTCATCTGCCGAAGGCGCTGGTTAAATTCGACTTGCGTCGCGTCTGCAATGTCATCCCACTTCAGCCGAGGAAGGATGACGCGGAGCTTGTCGTCCTCTGCGCCGAGCGCAATGTTCAGCTCTAGACGTTCTCGCGAGTCATCTGCTGAGAAGTGCTCGCTGATATAGACGCGTTCATCCTTCTTCGCTGGAATTGTGACGCGAAAATGGTGTCCAGATTCGGACGGATCGAAGCCGAACCCCTCAACGCTCGATAATCTGCTGCCTACGCCGCTTGGATCGACGATTTTGGGACGAGGCTCTTTGGCCATCATTGATTCACCTCGTCAGCCTTGATTTCCGTCTTCACCTCTTTCACCCAATCCAGCAAGCCCTGGCCGGTGGCAAAATGGATAGCCTCAGCTTCGACAACGACCTGACCTTCGGTGAGAATCTCGCGCAGGTGGTTCACTGCAGTCTCCAACTGTTCGCCATCCAACACCAACTTGGTGTCGAAGTTCAGTTCTAGCCAGTTCTTTCCAACGATCTTCACTTGAGGTCCAGGAAGCGACGCTTGATGCTTCTTCAGCAAGGCGAAAAGCTCGTAAGACTCCTTGGTGGTCTTGGGCCGGTGCTCATGTCGCCAGACAACCGGCTTATTCAGATCAAGCTTCAGCTCCTCCTTCGCATCCCAGCCGATGTCACGCCGGTGAACGTCTGACATGACACCAGCCTTTTCTGCAATGGCCAACACGCAGATCGTCCCCTTCGGGACCGAAAACGGTCCACCGTACAGGCCACCGGATGTCTTTGGGTCGGATCCATCAGTGGTGTAGCGAATCGGCGCATCCGGAGCCGCTCGCAATTCAACCATCTTGGCAGAGCCATCCTGATAAGTTCTCGACTTGATCGTGATCCGGTTTTTCCAGGCAACTGCCACCCCGGTGTCATGTTTCCCCTTGCTGTCGACGCAAAGGAAGGAGTAATCCATTTCGGATGCCAGGAACACCCTGGGGTCCTGCGCTTGGAGAGACGCTGTTGTCGCCGGCGCGCCGATTTCGTAATAGACGACATCGCCGTTAACGGGCGTTAGCTTCAACGTAACCACGCCGGTGTCATCATTTCTTGACCACTCCTGAACTTGAACGTCGGTTGTGGGTTCAGGGAACGGCCCTTTCTCAACGTATCCGCCGTTTTCGCGCCACTGATCCTTGTGGACGAGGTCGCTTTTCAGCAAATCAAGCGCATCGGCCCGATGCCATTGCCATGTCGTCGTCGTTGCCGCCCTCTTCTTTACTTCGGACCAGAGCATCGTCGGCTGAGTGAACAGTCGTGCTTCGCACTTCTTTCGGAAGGTATCGCCTGTTACGTCCTCTGTAAACTTCTGTTTGCCCTTGAGAGCCTCCCGAATCTGCTTCTCGCCGTTGTAGTTGTTGTCGGTGAAGTTCATCAAGAAGTCCGCGGTTGCCAGTTTCTCTGCCTGGGGAAACGTGAGCGTAGTGAATGTTTCTCGCGCAGTACTCAGCATCCGGAATCGGATCTTGTCGTGCATGTCCTTGGCGGCGACTTTCTGTGGGTCGCTGTCGGGTAGCTTCTCCGCCTCCATTTCAGCAATGATGTGTCCGATGGCCTTCATTTCCGATGCGGTTTCCAGCAAGCCATCCATTGTGTCGCGTTGGCCGGACAAAAATAGTATCCGATTCTTGAAGGTTAGGTCGGAATAGTATTTCTGCAAGTCCGGATTCAAACTCCCGCCTGGATATGGCTCCGTAATCAACATCGTTACCTTCTCGGATATGATGTCGATCTCATCGACCGCCGGCAGCGCCTGCACAGCTTGGTAGCAATCCTTCATTACAGGCGTGAAGACACCATCGAGAAAGGCTCGCAATTCTTTCCTGGACGATTCCCTGTTGTAGGACTCGGCGGTCGTCTTGAGCTTTGCAACCAGATTCTGGACATTCTTGAAGTAGAGCTTTCCCTCGCGGCTTGAATGGAGATACCAGGCCTTAGTGGCGAGAACTCCGAGCACGTCCTTCGGCAGTCTAGAAAGATCGCGGCCTGGCGTGCAAAGGTAGGAGATGATCTCCGAAAGGGAGAGACCAACAACGCCGTTAGGTACGTTCGCAAGAGAGCTTACGAGAATGAGTCTGCAGGCGTCTTCACCATCGGTTCCACCGAGGTTCGCATCCATGATCTCTGCAATCGCTTGACCATTGGCGGCGATATCGTGGCTGATCGCGTTGTCCAGAGTGGGATTGATCTGGACGATCTCAGCAAGGGTTTCGCGGTCGTTTAGGTCGAAGTCATATGCATGGATCAAAGCGACTTTATCCGCCCGGCCGTACTGCTTATCGTAGAGGCGGGCTACTATCACCCGCATTAGCCGAATAAGCCCTCTGGTCTGCTGGAACCCTGGGTTTTCGCGGAAGCGCGCATATAGATCACGAATCGCAAAGTGGAATGGGTAAGACTCGACCAGTTGTGTGGCGAACTTCTCCGGCGAAGCACTGGTGATGTCCATCTGTTTCGCGTCCCGCACAGCCTGCGCGTATTCCTGTGCAACCTCCCGGATGTCCTCCTGATCCGGCAGTTTTTCGAATAGTCTGGTGCGCAGAATGTGGTAGATCTCATCAGTATTTAGACCTACAGGTTCAAGCGTCACAGCCCCGCGGCCTACTTCCCCCTCGAAGTCACTGAGCGCCTCATTGAGCTGCATTCCGCCGCTTTTGTGTGTCGCCTTCAGATCGGAAATGACGACGCAGACGTTCGCCAACTGGTCCTTGCCCACCGCTACAAGAAGATTTGACAGGGCCGTTGTCGTTACCCGAGCGAGGTTCGAATCACCGATTGACTTCGACCTCGCATCTTCAAAATACGGCGCAAGCTCATCGAGCAGGATCAGCGTCGGCTGGCCCTGGAGCAGGTTAATCCAGGCGGTCTGCCCAGGTGCGGATAGCGGAGCGTAGTAATTCTTGAACGTTTCCTTCTTGCCCAGCTGCTCGGCGATAGCTCCCCAAACGCCGAGAGGAGCGTCGCTCTCGCGCCCCGTGAACGCAACGACCCGCACTTCGCCGAGGCCCTTCGGGTCGTAGAGGTCACCTATGACCTTCTTGCGAATTTCAGGATGCTTGGCAAGAAGCCCCAGCGCAATCATATTGTGGGTCTTGCCACCGCCCATGGCTTGGGAAAGCACAAAAACACCTTGCTGAGAGGCGCCTTCGAACCTTCTGAATGCCTCCTTGAGCAGACGCTTCATTCCGTCAGTGCGCCAATTTTCTTCGAAGAAATCCGCGGGGGCGATCTTGTCCTCAATGAGGTCGGTCAGGTCGAGAACGACATCGCGACGGGCTCGGTCAAAAACGCTCTTCCTGGGCTGACAAAGTTGCTTGAGGCTCTTCACTCGTGGTCGCTCCTAAATTGTTGAAATCACAACGGTTCCACGGGTCTGACCCGTAAACCCGTGTGGCTAGGTCACAACCCGAGAGCCCGATCGCTAAATCATCGAGATGCATAAGTTTACACCTTGCCGCGTAGGGCATGGGCGGCAACTCAAATGCCTGGCACAATGCCTCTCTCATCCCTGTTGTGAAGCACCGCAATGGGGATCCCCTAATGTTTCAGTTTGGCGTACTGCCCCTCTGTCAGATTCAGGAAAACGCCACCCCGTCCGATCTCGATCGCCTGGTCCAGCGCCTGCCGGCTCTCCAAGTTCGACAACCCACCACCTCGCCGCACCAGCTCGACGACTTTGTCAGACGATGTGAAGCGGAGTTTCCGAGGCAGGGGAGTCTGCAGGTCTTCCTCCAGGAACTGGCAATGCCAGCCACAGCGACACTGGAACGACATGTACACACGGTGCCGGCGATCCTGGCTGGTCATGAAAGCAGGATAGGCGAATATATGGCGAATAATATCCGCCTTGACCACGTTTTTCACAGTTAACAGCTTGCACTGGCGATTGCTGAATGATAATGTGACTACACGACCGCACGATTGCACGACCATGGAGGACAACATGAGCAGGCCAACTATCGCGGAACTCGAAGCAATTCTGGACCGTGAGGAGGAAGTGGAGATTGAAATCCTGCCAAACGGCGAGGTCCGAGCCAAAAACCAATCCAACTTCGCCGAAACGGGTGGGCGCAAGCCTTTGACCATGCGTGAAGATCTGGGCGGAGAGTATGCAAAGGGCTAGGAGACGAAACCATGGATATTAGGCGCATCCAGGTGGAGGTTGCCCAGGCAGCAACATATTTCGCTGTTGTGGAGGCCCATCCCACCGCAGACGGCGGGGTCTACGTAAAGGCCCTGCTGCAAACTCCGATGAAGAATAGTTACATCACCACCATCACGTTTCCGAACTACCCGAATCAGATGCCGAAGGTCTGGATCACCAAGCCGGTCCTGCCGAATAGTCGGCACCGGTACAACGACGGTACGATTTGCTATTTGCACCCGAATATGTGGAATCCAGGACGCCACGATCTAACTTTCGTGCTGAAGCGGGCGGCGAAGTGGCTGAACAAGTATGAGGTCTGGCGCAGCAATGGCCGATGGCCAGGAGCGGAGTTAATGCACTGATGCACTACCAGTTTGCACTGCTATCAGTGACCGAATTGCGCAATGGTCCCGGTGAGATTCTGGATCGGGTAATGCGCGGCGAATCGTTCGTCATCGAGCGCAACGGTCGTCGTACTGCCTGCCTCGTTCCATTATCTGTCTTTTTTCCGGATATCCCTCCTACGCGCATTGCTGACGAGATTAAGGAACTTGAAGATCACCAGGAGGAGCAGCGCATCACCATTACTGAGGATCGCGAGTTGGCGTTCCGTTTTCCATTGAAGCTGGCGGATGAAACTCCCGTCGATCTAACAGTAATGCTGCCCCACGGATATCCCAATAGCTGCCCCCGTGTGTACGCGTCTCCGATCCGCGAAGACGCACCCCACCGGTGGAAGGATGGCGCGCTGTGCATGTACGGAGTGATGAGCGGATGGAATCCTGGCAAACACACCGTCTTTTCCACGCTGGAACTCGCACGGCAATGGCTTCGGCATTACGACCAATGGCAGCAAACCGGCCAGTGGCCCACGCTGGAAGGAGTATCGAATGAACGATGATAACCGGCTGTTCGCGCGCATCGCGCCTCTCTTTGATGTAGGCCTCCTAAGCGAGGCCAGCGTCCTTGTCGCCGGCTGCGGATCAGGCGGCAGCCAGGTTGCGCTGCAACTGGCGATGTCCGGCATCCGCAACTTCTTCCTGCTCGACAAGGAAGAACTTGAGGTAGAGAATGTCATTCGCCATGCCTGCGGTCTGCGCTATGTGGGCCAGGACAAGATCGATGCGCTGGCTGATGTCCTGCTCGACCGCAACCCGGCAATTAACATCAACGGGTACAAAGAAGACATCATGACGTATGTCGGCCTTGCAGAGCTGGTGAAACAAAGCACCGTAGTCATTCTGGCCACAGACAATGAGCCGACGCGATACCTTCTGAACCAGCTGTGCGTGGAAACCCAGACCCCTTTCGTTGTGGGCAAGGTTTTCACCCGTGGCATCGGTGGAGAGGTTTTCTCCTATCGCCCCGGCGAGGGCGGCTGTTTGGCATGCCTCGAAAGGACGCTAGAGCGCAGCCAATACCGCGAGGGCATCCGGGAGATCGACCTAGTGTCTGAGGAAGAGCGGGAGAAGCTTTATGGCATGGAGATCAGCGAAATCAAGGACTCGCCAGGCCTGAATGTAGATATCTCGTTCATCACCAGCTTCCATACCCGGTTTGCGCTCGATGCCATCGCACGGACGCTCCCGGAGCGACCGAAGCATTTGCCGCAGATTCAGGAGAACTATGTGGTCTGGGGTAACCGGCCGACCCATCCCTTCACAAAACATTTTCAGCTGCAGCGGATAACTCTGGCTCCTCAGGAAGGCTGCCTGGTATGTGGAAAGCGAGAAACCGAATGAAGATTCACGCAATGAGGAACGTCAGCCTGATCCTGCCGGAAGATGCGCTCCGGGTCATCTTCGACGAGTGCGACGGTTTTGATCGGGATGAGACCGGAGGCCGTGTCGTCGGCACCTTCGAGAACAACGGCGGCAAGCTCAGGTTGCGCATCACCGGGATGATCGAATCCGGGCCGAGGGCGAGCCGTTCGCCTGTCAGCTTCTTTCAGGACGGCGAACATCAGGAACGCATCTTCCGTCAGATTGAACACAGCCATCCGGAGACCGAACATTTGGGCAACTGGCACACTCACCACGTCAACGGACTGGCCACGCTCAGCAGCGGAGACATCGCGACTTACCGTAAAACGGTCAATCACCCAAACCAGAACACCCCGTTCTTCTACGCGCTCCTCGTGGTTGCAAAGCACATCACCACGAATCCCCTCAAGCGCTACAGCATCAAGCACTTCCTCTTCCTTCGCGACGACGAGAATGTGTACGAAATTCCTCAGCGCGACGTTGAAATCGTCAATGCGCCCCTGGTCTGGCCTGCCGTAACCGCACACAGCAGTGCAGCTGAGCGGCATCCACGTGCTGACAGGCACGCGGCGCCAGATCAATTCGGAGTAAACCCGGAGCGCGTCTATGATCGCGACATTATCGGTGAGTTCTATGCGGGCATTCGTTCCTTCAGCTCCCCGAAGCTTGGTCTCTATTGGCGCGGACCGGTCGAACTTGTGGACGGCTCGAAAGTTCAGATTGTCCTCGTGGAAGACTGTTCCTCAAGCAAACCGACTTATTCCGTAGTCTTGCGAGAACCCGGCAGCGCCCTGGGCGCGGTCGCTGAAGAATTGGCGAACGTGGAGTTCTCCTCCGCCCGTGCGGCGCTGGTCACGACCGAGCGCAAGTGCAATCGAGTCCTTTATGAGCAACAGGCCCACTTACATCAGGCTGGGTCTTCACGCTGAAAGGGAGAGTGAAATGGATGTCTTCACGCTTTATGCTGGCCAAGGTTCCTTAGCTGCAGTGCGCGCAGGGGACGAGGCGATCATCGTCGATGCACATATGCCTAACTGCGAAGACGTTACGCAGGAGCAGATCGAAAGAAGCCTCGATTCCTACTTGGCAAAGAAAAAGGTCAGGGGCCTGATTCTCACAGGTCTGGACAAAGATCACGCCTGTCCCGCAGGCGTCGAGTCGATCCTCTCAAAATACCAGCCTGACTGGGTGATGTATCCGACCTATTACAAGGACACAGACACGGCCACGGAGGTGTTTCGCATCATCGTGAAACACGAAAAGCGTCGCGAAAAGACGGCTTACCCTCTGAAGCGCAAGTCAGTACGCGTCGATAAGGTCGATTCGCGGCTTCTACCGGGGTTGGCGACATGCTTCACACTGGAACTGTTTTCGCCTCATATGGATGACATGGACAGCTCGAACAACAGCAGCATTGTCATTAAGCTGACCGGGCTAGACCGCATGGGTTTCAGCTACCTTGTAACCGGGGACACAGAAACGGCACGTTGGGAGACCATCAATCGGATCTTCGGAAGATACATATCCGCTCAAGTGCTCGCCGCGCCACACCACGGCGCCCTCAGCGGCATGCATGCCGGGATGCTCCTTTCGGTCAATCCGGATACCGTACTCATCAGCGCCGGCGTTGATAGTTCCTACGGGCACCCGCACGGACGGGCAATAAGTGCCTATCAGAGGGTGGCCCAACACGTTTTTGCAACCAATGCAGGACCCGAAGGCACCTGCCTCTTTACCCGTCGAGTCGGGAACTCATTCGAAACACAGCTCGTCCGCCATTTCGACCCCGTCGCAGCCAATGCCTGATACGACGGGCACAGCTGCGCAAAAGTATGCCGCTTCCTTGCGGCTCGGCCTTGCGCTTTCTGGCGGCGGGTCACGCGCCGCCGCATTCCACCTTGGAACACTTCAAGGCCTTAGGGATGTTGCGCTTCTCGATGATCTCGACGTCATCTCCAGCGTATCTGGCGGCTCGGTGTTCGCCGGCGCATGGCTTGCGGCACGATCGAAAGGCTTTGACCTCGACAGGTTTCTAAGCAAAATGGCTCAGGAACTGGAAAAGGGATTTGTCGCCCGCTCCATCAGCATGCATGCGTTCAAGCTCCTGCTCCCCACCTACACGCGCTCGAATCTTCTTTCCGAAACTTTTGACAGAACTCTCATGCACGGAATGTGCTTGAGCGAGCTGCCGGAGCGCCCTTTGCTGTGTATCAACACCAGCGTCATGAACACCGGCCAGGTTGGAAAATTCAGCCGCTATGGATTCTCCTCCACCGGTATGCACGCGCCGGGCGGGACTCAAGGCTCCTCCAATCCAGTCATCCCTTTGCAGGACTTCCCGGTTGCATTGGCTGCAACTGCTTCGGCAGCATTTCCTGTGGGTTTGCCACCCGTCTATCTGAGCAGAGGCAAGCACATACCGCTAGGCTGGGGCGGTGCCGAGCTCGCGGGGCATAAGCGTTTTGCACTGACAGACGGAGGTGTCCTTGAAAACCTCGGAGTGCAGGCGCTGCTGAAGAGCAAGCGTTTCTCCGCCTGGAACCTCATCATCAGCGATGCCGGCAGGAAAGAGCACCCGTGGAATCCGGGCGGACCCGGAAATCTCCTTCGCGGTGCTGTAATGGGGATTCTCTCCTTTCCGATCATTCAGCGGGTTGCCGTCATGATGAACAGTAAGGAAAACCGCCATATGCGCTTGAGCGCATTTGGTGAGCTTGAGCGCTCCTGGCTTGTCGAGGAACTGCGGGGAAGCCACTCACCGGGTCTGGGAGATTATCTCGCCGGACAAAGCGCGCTCCCACGAAGGCGGATGCTCTTCATTCGTCTCAGTCAGACATTAAGGGAACTTCTTGCAAGTATTCCGCGCTGGCGGCTGCACGAGCTTGTCGCACGCAGCGGCCAGACGTTGCCGAGCCCGCTCCCACCAGTTTCGGATTTGTTGCAGACGGCCGGAATAAACCTCGACCATGCAATGGAAATACATGCCGCCATGGGAGGGGACATGCGTATCGAAGAACTCAACCGTATCGGCACTCACTTCACAGCACTCTCACAAAAGGACATTGAGGATCTGACGGCTCACGCCCGGTGGCAGGTACATGCCATGAACGCGCTCTTCAATGACTGAGCGCAATCGACGGATTCCCGGACAGGCAGACGATGAAACCGGCCATTCTTACCAAGCTTGCACAGGCGTTGGCACAACCAGTCGCTTCCGAGGGACAGATTGTGTACATCATGGTGGAACTCCGCAAACTTATCGAGATCAATGGCGACGGAGCACGGTTCGCTGCATTGAAATTCCACTGCGACTGGGTTGCGCATCCTGTGCTTCAGGGGTTGCAAGCCCAGGACATCGTAAGGCTGTTCGATAAATATCAGAAGATGGAGGATACCCAACCCGTTGCCCACGGCCGGGCGGACATGAGTTTTATGAAGCAGCTCGGGCCGGTGCTTACGATGTCGAATTTCAGAAATGAATTAGGTGCCTACTTGCGTTCTCAGCAGCTCGATCATTCCATCCCGAACGACAACGACAAATGGGCTAAGTTTCTCATGCACTATGCCGGAGTCATTGAAGACTGTCCGCTCCGATGCGTGAGCCAGGGCCTTAAGCACGTGGATGAAGTAACCCTTAAACTTTTGGATAGTTCGCAACAGGCGAGGGCCACCGGATTCCAGTTGGCAATTGAATGGCGCTGGAAATCCAGACTTACCGGCAAAGAATTCACGAATCAGCAGCTCTACTGAAGAATTGGTGTCAAACGATTGCGAAATAAAAACCGTCTGGCGGCTTGAGCCTTTCGAACTTGTCCCCCGGAATTCCTATCGCCGACCGGATACAAGCCAGACAGGTTTGCCAGGTTCTTGCGAGGCTGCTAAGTCTAAGATTATGGAGGGGTAGCATAAGGTATGTTCCGAAGCGGCGACAAGGCGGACTTTGAAAGAATGCTCGGCGATTTACTAAGCCGGGCGAGAGATGGAGCCGCAGACATCGTGCGCCAGGTTGAGCATGAATTCGCAGTGCACGGCATATCGCGATCTTCCGGAACTCCCCTCGAAATGGAAAAAAGAATCGCGCCTGTCCATGAGCGTGCGGTGAACGACAGCATGAGACTCATTGCGCAGTTCTCTGAGCGCACGGGCACGCCCATCGAAGAATTGTGCGACACAGCTAGGCCCCGGCTCATTGCATTTACCTCCACTATCACCGACCGCACGATTCAAATGGCAAAGCAGGTGAACCTCACGCAGCAAGCGGTGCAGGCCCGAGAGCGGTTAGCGCAGCACGTTCAAAATGCGCTGCGCGATGTTCAGGTCGGGTTCATAGACGGAAAGGCAGTAGCCATGACTCAATTATCGACCAATCAGAGCAAAGCGTTCCACCTCCTTAGAGCTATCTATGACAAGACCCGCAATCGCACCGATCCCGTTTTCATCGCCGAGATTGACGCCGGACTATCTGAGAAAGAATCGCAGGTCGCCTGGCGCTATCTCAAAGACAGAGGCCTCATCGACACTTTCAACATTGCCTACACTGCGCGGATAAACGGCTCCGGGATCGATGCAATTGAAAGCGCGCTTGCCCACCCCGACCAGCCTACCGTGAATTTTCCTGCCGTGACCTACAACATCGTGAACAACACGTTTCAGGTGGGGACAATGACAAACTCCGGGGTCCAGCAGGGCGGGGTGCACTCAAACCTCACCCAAACAGTCGTCTATGGAGCACAGGAGATTTTGGATCTCCAGCGGCTTGTGAGCGATCTTAGTTTGCACCTCGACGAGTTGACACTAGACGCCCAGCAGCGCCGAAGAGCAGAGGCTCAGATTGCCACGCTCCAGGCCCAGCTCAGCGACGAGCCGGACCCCGTCATTGTTCGGCAAGCCGGGAAAACCCTCCGGAACATCACAGAAGGAGCTATCGGGAGTTTGCTTGCGTCTGCCGTTCAGCCGATGGTGTGGACGTGGGCAAAACTCATGATGGACAAAATGTTCACCTAGTTAAGCACTCTTAACTGCCGCCACTAGACTGCAGTCGAGTGTCCCCGTGTTGCAGCATGGTACTGAGAATGACGAATTGAGCAAAGGAAATCTCATGGACTTCTGGATTGTCGCAATAGACCACAAATTACAGCTGGCAAAACGTGTCAATGATTTGCCAAAGACCGCTGCACTCAAAGAGCAGCTTGAAGCCATCCTTAAGGAAGAAATTCCCAAACGCCACGTGCGGTTTATTGCGGAGGAGTCGAAGATCGGCGAAGTGACCATCGCCGCCGCGATAGGCGATGCCAGTGACCCGAAAATCCCATGGGTCAATATCAGCATGTCCGACACGGAGCGCGCCGCCGCAGGCATTGCACAAGCCCTGGATTCCCGACCGGGACACCCCGACCACGAAACGATGCAGATATGGATCGAATGCCGTATTCCCGAGGACGAGATCAGAGAAGATTTCTTTATCGAGCGGACCTTACGACAGGCCGGAGATGCCCAGAGTGTTCTGATGTTGCTCGGCGATTTGCATGTCGATGCCGTCGGCGAGAAGCTGAACCAACTTGGCCATCGCGTTTCTACAAACCATGACTTGTTCCCCGTAAGAAGATGGGAATAGGCTCCGCAAGGAGCGACGATGAGGACCGTCAGTGAGCCAAGCTCCAGGCGAAGCGTGAGGGGCAGAGAGCAAGATCCTGGGTGGACGACTCGCAACGGTCCTGGACCGCCTTAATCATAGCCATCGCAGGGAGCGGAGCACCGGCAGGAGCTATGCACTGACTAGCTTACAGAACAGATTGATAAGCATCATCTCGTCGATTGAGCCAGCGGCGGCGCTCCCGATGCGCGGATCAGCAACAACAATTGCCAGGCATTTCGCGCGAGATAATGCTACGTTGACCCGATTACGGTCCAGGATGAAGGCAAGTCCCCGCGATCCATATTCGCCGTAGCTGGAACAGAGCGACAGGATGCACACCGGAGCCTGTTGTCCTTGGAACTTGTCCACACTGCCAACACGCGCGGCGATTGGAAGCGCGGCTTGGAGAGCCCGGACTTGTGCATTGTAGGGGGCGATAAAGAGAAAGTCCTCCAAAGCGAGTGGCTTTGTGACGCCATCCGATGCGGTATACGGTCGGCCCAGCAACTCGTGGTAAACAGCTCTCACCCGTTCTACCTCTTCATCACTTCGTTGGATGTCCCCATCGTGTTCGACACCGATGAAAACAATGCCGCTCTCCTTAGTGACGATCCCATGCGCATTGGGCGTAAGGTCGATCTTCTGTTGTGCGCAATCAGGGTGCGAAGCAAGACGACCCTCGTAGATACTCTCCGAGATGAAACGGCAAACGGATGGATGCATCCGGCGTGACTCGCCGAGAAAGAGACCATACTCCGAGGGCACGACTGCGTGGAAGACCGGCAGGTCAGGCACGCTGGCCCGCAAATCCTTGAGTGCGTACTGGAGCGACGAGAGCCCGGCATCGCCGGGATGAGTGCCCTGGATCGGTTGTTCGAGCTGCATCTGATCGCCAAGAAGAACGATGTTCTTCGCGCATCGAGCCATGGCGACGGCATTGGCCAATGACACCTGACCCGCTTCATCAATGAAGAGGAAGTCGAGCATGCCCTCCCATTCCGGCAAGGTGAAAAGCCACGCGGTTCCGCCTATGACGCCATTCGCGTACGCCGTGCGCGCGTCTTTATTGCTTTCGACGTACCGAAGCGCGGGGTTATCCGCAAACAGCGGCCCTTCTTTCTCACCGCCCGCCTTGACTCCCTGGAGGAGGCAGCCCGTTTCCCTAGCGGCTTTACCGCACTCAATGAGCAAGTTGACCACGGCCTTATGACTGTTGGATGCGATGCCGACCCTCTTGCCCGCAGATAAGAGCGCACAGATGACGCGCGCTGCGGTATAGGTCTTCCCAGTTCCCGGAGGCCCCTGAATCACCAGACATCCACCTGACATTGAGTTTGTAACGCGAACGGCGGCATCAATTGTGGCTTCGCCTGCACCTTGCAATACCGACGCGGGCGCCGTTCGCCCAAGAAGAGCCGCAACGGGCGAGTGAAGGGTTCCCGCCAGGTGCTTCATGGCGACTTCGGTAAGGGCAGTCTGAATTGCAGCTGCTTGTACGTACTCGTACGGCATGAGTGATCCTTGACGAGGGAAGGATCCGCCAAACTTCTCTTTCAACCCCTTGTTGCCGATCTTGAGCTGAAGCGTGCCCTCGGACGTATCAAGCGCGGCCAGGGTGAATTTTCCCTCAAGGTCATACGTGAACATGACAGAGGTCTTTCCATCCGCAGTGAGTTTACATTCCTGTGATGGATCGAAGCGGTATGCTTGCACTTGCGATAGCTTGTCTGATGTTGGGAAGCCAACGGCCCGGACACCTTGAATGCAACCCGAATCGTCGCGAAGCTCTTCTGCTGTTGCCACAGCGCGGTCGAACATCCGCCACCACATTGGCTTTTCTTCCCTGCGGTGGAAGTCGAGCAGATCAGCAAGAGCCAGGGAGAACTCATCGCCCCGTTCCCGAAGCGTCTCTATGGTTGCAAGTCTCGCGATAACCTCCGGAGACAGCACTTTCGGCGGCGCTGGAGCGGGCGTCGCAGCAGCCGCGGCGAGGGCGAGAGAGTGTGTGACGTTGATGTCGCTTTCTTCCGCAACCGTTCTTAGCCATTGCAACAATTCCGCCGTAGATCTGCAATCATCCTCGTTGTAATCACGGATGCATTTGAGGATTGTGCTGTCCGGCCAACCGCGCGGCTGCCCGCTCTCCAGCCAGTGTGCATACTGAACAATGGAATCAACAGCGGTGGCGACTTCGGTAGAACGCGCTGGTCTATAGAGATGCTCCACCGACTTGATCGAATAGCTGTCCTCACCGATGCGTAGACCGTGGCGGACGGTCTGATAGAGATCGACAAACACCTCATTCCTGAGAAGCGTATCCACTTCATCCTGACGGGTGTCATGGCGAGTGCTCAGTCGCCTTACCGCGCTCACTTCGTATGCGGCGTAATGGTAGATGTGCATATCTGGGTTCGATCTCCAACGCTCAAAGACCCAGTCGATAAATCCCTCGAATGCGCGCATTTCCTCGGTCCGGTCATGTGCCCACCAATCCTTGAACTCAAGTGCACCTGTCTGTTCATTCACGAAACAGACCCCGAAGAGATACTCGAGACCCCCTGGGAACAGAGGATAGCCTTCGATATCGAAGAACACGTCGGCAAGATGATCGGGGGGCAATGCGGCGAGCCCAACGGATTCGCCATTCGGGCCTACCTGGGGCAGAACCTCGTATTGCGCAGGTGCATCCGGTCGCTGCAACCGATCAGTGCGCGTTTGACATTGGAGGCGAGCCTGGGCGACAAGCTTTTCAAACGAGTCAGCGGCAAGTTTTGGGACCGATGCTCCAGAGGCCGTACCGAGGGCCGCCATCGTTGCAATGCCGGCTTCCTTGAGCTTCTTGATCTGACCGACGGTGATTCCGGCAACTCTCACGAGGTGATCTGAGTCGTCGAAGAATTTCTCCGCATATGACGTCCAGCGGCCATGATCGGCCATGGGGAGCGGTTCAGGGCGATCTGCAATGTTCCCCGTGAAGTTCTCCTGCATAGAAAGGAAGTTTGCCCGGACGCGCCGGTAGTAGTGAATGAAGTCTTCTACTCGGAATTCAACTCGGTTTTTGCTTCCGAGGATGATCCCAAACTTCTCCGGCATCTGCTCCCCGGTCATGGCGGCCGACATCTCCGAATAGCAGCAGAGCTGAATGGCGTAATGCGGCTTCGGTGAGCGGGCAAGCTTTGTATCCCACACCTGATATCGTCCCGCCTCATCGAGGATGAGGAAGTCGGCAAAGCCAGCGAACTCCCGATCTTCCAATGCCGCCTGATAAATGATGGGAGCGTGCGCTTGAATCGCAGCGATTGTCTCCAAATGGCCAGCAGTGGCATCGTCTTTTGCAATCTCCATCAGGCTGGCGACAGACGACTTGAATTCTTTCAGAACGGCGTGTTCGTGCTGGTCTCCGGTCCGCGCGATGAGCTTCTGATCCTCGGTCTCTTGGTCGGGCGTCACCGCGTCGCGGTTCTCCAAGTAATACCGGTCCATCCACGATGAGAACGGCGATTGAGCATAGCGAACGAGATCGCTGGGAGAGTAAATTATCTGGCTTCCATGTCTTTTCATTGTTTGGACGGTCTTCCGCAGAGATTACGCTCAGAGTATAGACCCCTCATTGAAGAGGCACCGTGTGCCAGCTCCCATTCATAACCATCCAGGATTCACAGAACGCACGGCTCGAATGTGCCGGAAAGAGCAACGGTCACCGATTACACCGACATCGTCCCGATCACATCAATCCGCGCGGCGGCGCCCGGCGAGACGATCATCCTGAAAACATCCAGGCTGTTCATTGGTGGTGTAACGGGGAAAAGGGATCGAGCAGAGGTTGATTTCTGGCCGTGCGCTAAATTTCTCTCGCTCCATGACCGGATAGATCCTGAAACCCGCAAACGTGATCCACATCACGCCGGGATAAAGAAGTTGCCTTCGGCGTTTGTCGGGACATTTTTGGTGTTGGTCATATAAACCCCGCTAAATGAGTGTAATAGACTGTCCGGTGCTTTGCAGCCGTGGATCCACGAGACTTACAATGTTGACAAGGATTTCCACTGAATTAGCACCCCGAGATTCAGCACAGGGGAAACGAAAAGATGCCGAGAATGAGCTCTTCTACGGCGGCGACAGGCGGCAAGGGTTACACTTTCGCCGACAAGGTTGCCGCCGGATTCCTCGTGCAGATGCTGACCCGGGGTTTCCCTCTGGGAGTTGCGCTGGGGTTCATCGCCGAGCTTCATTTCGAAACCAAAGAGTCGGGTAGGAATCTCGATGACCTACATCTGGTTCTCCAAAACAGCGGCGGTAGCGCGCGCTGGTCCGTTTCGGTCAAGAGCAATCGGCAGTTCTCTGGAAACGGGTTCAACGGAACGCTGGTGGGCGATCTCTGGGCCGATTCGAGGGGAGAGCGAGGTGCCGCCTTCGACCCAGATTCCGGCCTGTTCGGGCTGGTCACTGGAACTGTTGCTGATGGCCCCCTGCACGACTGGGAGGAACTGCGGCAGGAAGCGGCGGACACAACGCCAGAGCGTTTTCTGCAAAGGATCGATGGAAAGAGACATATCTCCTCTGCAAAAAAGAAGATATTTTTCAGCCTCTACCCCGTCGAGAATCCCAACCAGGCACAGCGCGAAGCCACAGTGCGTCTGGCCGCACGGCTTCACGTGCTCCACTTCAACAAGAACCGGGAAGAAGGACGTCATATCAATCAGTGCGCCCTCCTTGCTTCTTCGGGCAGTGTCGAAGAGGGCTCGAAGCTATGGAACGCCCTCTGTCAGCTTGCGGCCGACAATCGAGGCACTGGCGGATATTTTGATGTGCCGAAGCTATTACAACGGCTTCGCGGCACCTTCGACTTGGTGGATTACCCCGACTTCAGAGCTGATTGGGCGCGACTGGACACGATTAGTGGAGAAAACCTCGCGAATGTGAGATCCGTCCTCGGCGCGGATATTCGTCTCGATCGAGCTTCCGACCTCGCCTCTCTCCTGAAGAGCGCCATCGAGCACGACATTACCTTTGTGGCCGGTGAATCCGGTTCCGGAAAATCCTCGCTGGTCGCGCAGTTGGCCCGGGAGCCCGGCAAGTTCGGCCACGTGATCTGGTTGACGCCTGCCCAACTGTCGAAGACCAGTCAGAGTGAGATCTCAACCAGCAACGGTCTGCGGAACACATTACAGGACTTGATCCGGTCCTCGTCTCGCAGTTCCTCCCTTCTGGTGATTGATGCCCTGGAGAAGTTCGAAGGCGAGGCCCTGTCACGGGCCATTGAATTACTCCGCACCCTTCATGGAAGCGGCTTTGCCGGATGGAAGGTGGTGATTTCGGGTCACCTTCAATCATGGGAGAAGGCGCAGCGTCTTCTTCAGGAACTCGGAATCACAAACTTCATCAAGAGCGATCTTGAACTGCCGAACATCTCGGCGATTCGGAGCGTGGTTCAGAATGTTCCGGGAATCAGTCTGCTGCTGTTCCGCACTGAGCTGCAGCAGATACTTCGCAATCTCATGGTGCTCGACTGGGTCCTGAGGACCAACCTTGTTCAGAGCCTGTCGAACGAACCCGATAAGCGGATCGGCGAAACTGGCCTGATCGACCTGATCTGGGAGCATTGGATTGGGAAAGATCGAAGGCTCCAGCGCGACAGACTGCTTCGCGAACCGGGCGAGCACGAGGGGGAGAAGCTAAGCGG
>JBEKRG010000054.1:0-30870 GCA_049518955.1 Occallatibacter sp. | reverse complement strand
CGCCGCGGGTAACTACACTCTAACGGCCACGGTCACCGGTTCTGTGGATCGGTCAGGGCTGGCCTCACCTAGCGGAACGGTCTCTTTCCTGGACACTAGCTACGGAAACTCCGTACTCGACAGCGCATTGCTAGGAGCGGGCACACCAGGGTTGAACTGGATCAATTCCCAATCGCCAACAGTTGGACTTGGCCCTGTTTCCATTGCCAGCGGAGACTTCAATGGCGATGGCATTCGGGACTTGGCAGTGGTGGATGAACCGGTATACCCAAGCCCGACGACAGTGACAATTCTGCTAGGCGATGGGAAGGGAGGATTCACGACAGCGCAGACCCTGACGCAAGGGGCAGGGCTCGAATCGATTGCAATTGGGGATTTCAACGGGGACGGCCTTGCAGACTTGGCCGTTGTGGACACGGGTGCCTCCAAGGTATGGATATTCTTGGGGAATGGGAACGGGAGCTTCACTACGTCATCTGCGAGTCCAGCCACTGGATTTTTCCCGAGTGCCGTGGCAATAGGAGATTTCAACGGCGATGGCATACCGGACCTGGCCGTAACGAACGAAGGCAGTGCGGAAACTCCAGGCGACACGGTGTCAATTCTCCTGGGCGATGGGAAAGGGGGATTCACCCCAACAGCCGTAAGTCCCACCACTGGCGTCACCCCATACGCGATTACTGCAGCGGACTTCAATGGGGATGGCTTCATAGATTTGGCAGTGGCAACCTACGGAACCTGTGTTAATGGTGCCTGTTCAAACGGCAGCGTATCCGTGTTGCTTGGCAAGGGAGACGGCACGTTCACAGCAACAGCCAGCCCGTCTACGGGCATTGGGCCTGACTCCATTGTGGCAGCGGACTTCAACGGGGATGGCATCCCGGACCTGGCTGTGGCAAACAGTTACAGCGACACGGTTACGATTTTGCTGGGCAACGGGAAAGGTGGCTTCACCCCGGCGCCGACACTCGCAACTGGCAACGAGCCCACCTCTGTTGCCGTGGGCGACTTCAATGGAGCCGGCATCCCGGACCTTGCAATTGCGGTAGATGGTGCCGGAAGCGAAAATCAAGGCTCAATAGCCATTTGGCTAGGGAACGGGGATGGAACATTCACGGCGAAGGCGAGCCCGTTAACGGGCGTCGGCCCGAGTTCCATTGCGGTAGCGGACTTTAACGGGGATGGCACCTCAGACTTGGCCGTGGCGAATGTTGGCAACGACTTTACGGGCAACACCGCAACGGTGTTGCTGACAGAGTTGACGCAAACCGCAACCGCGACGGCGAGCGGCATCGCAGTCGTGGGCAGCGGGACACATGAGGTGGAGGCAAGTTACCCAGGAGACAGCAACTACAGCGCTAGCGTTTCCGGTTTCACCGGGCTGACCCAATCAGTAGCAAAGACGACTACCACGCTTACCCCCGTTCCCACACCGAATCCCTCGCTTTATGGGGAGTCGGTTACGCTAACCGCTTCGGTCGCTTCCAGCGGAGGCACCCCACCCAACGGAGAAAGCGTCTCGTTTCTGAGTGGAACAACGACGCTGGGAACGGCGCAGTTGAGCGGGCGGTACGGTTAGCTTGGCAACGACGGCTTTGCCGGTAGGCACGGACTCGATCACAGCGGTCTACAGCGGCGACTCGAACTTTGCCAGCAGCACCTCAACGGCGGTCAGCGAAGTGGTGAACAAGGCCAGCTCATCGACATCATTGACCTCGTCTGTAAATCCCTCTGCTGTCGGACAGTCCGTGACCTTCACCGCAACTGTCACGGGGCAGTATGGGGGCACGGCCACTGGCACGGTAACGTTCAGCAATGGAGGCACGAGCCTGGGGAGTGCATCCCTGAGCGGCGGCTCGGCCAGCTTGGCAACAACGGCTTTGCCGGTGGGTACGGACTCAGTTACGGCAGTCTACAGCGGCGACCCGAACTTCATAGGCAGCACGTCGAATACGGTGAGTCAGGTGGTGAGTGCTGCAACACAGCCGGCAGCCACCCCGACCTTCTCACCCGTCGCCGGAACCTACACCTCGGCGCAGTCGGTGGCGATCTCCGATGCCACATCGGGGGCGACAATCTATTACACGACCAACGGAACGACGCCAACGATCAGTTCAACCGTTTATTCCGGACCGATCACGGTGTCCACGTCGGAGACGCTGGAAGCGATTGCGACAGCCAGCGGTTATTCGACGAGCGCGGTGGGAACCGCGACATACACTATCAATTCGTCTACAGGGGCGACACTGGTGGGGGCGCCGAATTCCACCGGCTCATACTACGGAATGTTCGGAACGGACTTCGCCGCGGAATTCACGCTCTCAACCAGTGCTAATGTCACCACGATCGATGTCGTAGTCCTAGGGAGTGGCATTTACGATTTTTCACTTCAGAATTCATTGACAGGATCCATAACGACTTTCGCCCAGGCGGTCATCACCGCGCCTAACTCAGGATTGAATACAGAAGCGATGACCGTCAATGCAATGCTTCCGGCCGGCAGGTACTTCCTGGTCGCAAGTAAGGACGCCACATCGACCCAGACAGTCCCTGGATGGTTTGTTTCGGATGGCACCTATCTCACCAATGCGGGCAGCGTCGCGAACGGGGATTGGTATAGCAGCTCTCTCGCCGGGCCTTGGACATTCGAGGGCGGCGTGATTGGCACCATCACGTATGTCGCCCCTACATTTATCGTAAACGGGATAGCAGTGGCACAATCCCCAGCAGCCACACCAACATTCTCGCCCGTCGCCGGAACCTACACTGCCGCACAATCGGTGACGATCTCCGATACGACACCCGGCGCGACGATCTACTACACCACCAATGGGACGACTCCGACAGCCCTTTCGACCGTTTACTCCGGGCCGATCACAGTGTCCGCGTCGGAGACGCTCGAAGCGATTGCGACAGCAAGCGGTTATTCGACTGGTGCGGTGGCAACCGCTGCCTACACGATCAACCTTCCGGCTCAGGCAGCGACGCCAACCTTCTCACCCGTCGCCGGGACCTACACCGCCGCGCAATCAGTGACGATCTCCGACACGACGCCCGGCGCGACGATCTACTACACCACGAACGGAACCACACCGACGACGAGTTCGACCGTGTACAGCGGCCCAATTACTGTTTCTTCGTCAGAAACTCTCGAGGCCATCGCCACGGCGAGCGGATACTCTACGAGCATCGTTGCAACCGGCGCTTACTCCATCAATTCATCCGGGTTTCAGGGGTTCGTTCTTTATTCGACGGTAGGTAACGTCGGCAGCTCTTCCGTGTACCCCAATTCACTCATCACTGTTAATCCTGCAACCGCTTCGCAACAGCTGGTCGGACTATCCGGACAAGCCATAGCCGTGATTTGGCTGACTGCCGATCCGGTTAACAACGTCCTCTATGGCACAGGTCTTCAAGGTCCAGAATCCGAAAACACCGTGTACATCATTGATCCAAGTTCAGGAAGCCTCTCGGGCCAAGTGCCCTTGTCTCAAAGCGTTTCGGCGATTGCCGCTTCGCCTCAAGGTACGCTTTACGGCCTGTCTGGAACCACTCTCGGAACGATCAACACCGCGACCGGTGAGTTTTCGGCCGTCGGAACGGTGTCGCTGGCCTCAGGGTATTCCCTGGACGCGATGACCTTCTCGCCGGCTGGGGTGCTCTACGGTGTGGAGGAAAATAGTCAAGGCGGCGCCGCGTTCAACCAGCAACTGCTCACACTCAATCCCGCAAACGGCGCAATCGTAAGCGACATTGGAAGTCTCGGCTCTTACAACGTAGGAGACATCACTTTCGCCCCGGATGGAAATATTTACGCGACGAACTTCAGCTACGGCTTACTGAAGATTAATCCTCAAACCGCATCGAACATTTCGGTCGGAGGGGGGAGCATTGGCGATCTTCAGGGTATTGCTGCCGTTCCTACATCAGTGGCGGCGACACCGGCGTTCTCACCCGTCGCCGGAACCTACACCTCAGCGCAGTTCATCTCCTTCACCGATGCGACGGCGGGCGCTACGTTCTACTACACAACCAACGGAACCACACCAACTACGAGTTCGGCCGTGTACAACGGGCCTATTTATATTTCTTCTTCTGAAACGATTGAGGCGATCGCTGCGGCCAGCGGCTACAGCAACAGCGCAGTAGCCTCTGCTGCGTACGTCATCAACATTCCGGGCTTTGGACCTCCCAGCGGATACTCGCCTGGATCGATTTCTATTCAACCTGGCGCCGCGACAGGAAATACCGCGACGATCAGTATTGTCGGCACGAACGGCTTTTCCGGGACGGTGAACCTAAGCTGTTCGATCACCCCCGTAGCGGCCAATGACCCGCCAACGTGCACCCTATCGCCATCGTCAGTGACGTTGAGTGGTACGACTGCGCAGACCTCGACTCTCACCATTACAACGACCGCCGCGACGAGCGCTCTGATTCGTCCAGCATGGCGGCAGGCTGCGGGCATTGCATTTGCCGTTGTCCTGATGTTTGCCATACCTCGCAGACGGCGCAGCTGGCTGGCTTTGCTGGTTTTGCTCGCAATCATCGGATCGATAGGCTTTGCAGGTTGCGGAGGCGGCGGTGGCGGCGGAGGCGGTGGCGGTGGAGGCGGAGGGGGTGGGAACACTGGGATTTCGGCCGGGACTTACACCGTCACCATTACGGGAACTTCGGGGACCACATCGGCCACAATTACCACCGTGTCTCTGACCGTACAGTGACCCTCTTTTCAACCCGATCGATTGTTGAATTTGAGATTCCTTCGCCGGTGCGCGCCTCGATGCGCACCGGCTTCCGGCCCGCGCAAAACTGAACCTCGCGTCTCGAGTATCAAGAAGAATGCTCTACCCGAACCGCGTCGCGCGTCGTCATACGAGGCCTCTGAACCTTCAGAAGACCACCAGCTTCTCGAGCAAACGCACCAGCGGATTCGATCGGTAAGTGGAGTCGTTCACAATTCCCTTGCCCGTCACTTCGAGTTCCAAGTCCATCATCGCCGTCGAGAGCACCCGGTTCTGGTTGCTCACATCCTCCGGCCGCACCCGTCCGCGCAAAACAATCAACTGCGTCTGCTCGGAGAAGGTGACCCTCGACTGCCGCTTCGTCGCTCCGCGCTTCGAACCGGACACAGTCCCCTGTCCGCCCCCGCTCCATCCGATCCTCTCGTCGAGCGGATAAAACGCCGGACCGCCCTCCGCCGAAGTGGCCACCAGAATCCTTCGTCCCTCAGCCTCGACCAGCGCCAGCGACTGCCTGGGCGCGAGCGCGATCCGCTCGAGAAGCGCCAGGCGCGGCTCGCGGTGCTCACTGCTGCGAAACTTCGCTGCGAGCCATCCCGCCAACCCGCCGATTGTCGCTCCACCGTTTCTACTCACGACGATCAACCTCCTCTGGTCCCTGGTCCCTTAGTCCTTAATCCCTGCTTCTCTCACGCCAGCCGCGTCACCCGCACCCCCAACCGCGTCTCAATCACCTCAAACTCGGTCCACGCCAAGGTCACGTCTCTCGCAGCCAGCGGCAAATCGCTGCCGTGGTTCCACCGGGACTCGATGACCGTCCCCGGCTCGAGTGCCAGTAAATGCCGCACGCGAAATTCGCGCACCGGCACGGCCACGTCCAACTCCACCGGCAATCTCGCCACCAGCGGTCCGTACGTCGGCTCGCTCTCTTCTTCCCCCGCCTTTCGCGGCGACGGAACCAGCGCCACGCCCGCGCTCGCGCCTACCGCGTCCGACGAGACCGCAACCGGATGCATTCCTGCCGGAGTATGAGCGCCCGCCGGAATCTGCCCACCCGCCGCAACTGGTTGTGAGGAGGCCATCGCGCAGAGAACCTTGCAGCAAAGGGTCCAGAGGATGATGAAATGAATTGGGATGGCTTAAGAATTGCGCGCGCCAGCTTCCGGCTGCCGCCGTCACACCCGCTCAGCCCCTGCGCCCCATTCACTTCGCTGTTACACTTAGGGTTGGAAAGACTTTGCGGCTTTTCACCCCGCTCCGAGCGGAATCTGCCGCCTTCCGAGGTCAAAAACCATGCCTGAATCCACAGAAAATAACGGTTTCGCCGGCACCAGCCTTCGCCTCAAAATCGGCCTGGCCGAGATGCTCAAAGGCGGCGTCATCATGGACGTCATGTCTGTCGAGCAGGCGCGCATCGCTGAAGAATCCGGCGCCACGTCCGTCATGGCCCTCGAGCGCGTTCCCGCCATGATTCGCGCCGAAGGCGGCGTAGCACGCATGGCGCGCCCCTCGCTCATCAAGCAAATCATTCAGGCGGTTTCGATTCCCGTCATGGCCAAGGCCCGCATCGGCCATACTGCCGAGGCACAAATCCTGCAAGAGCTGGGTGTCGACTACATCGACGAAAGCGAAGTGCTCACGGCCGCCGACGAGGCGCATCACATCGACAAGCACGCCTTCACGACTCCCTTCGTCTGCGGAGCGCGCAACCTGGGCGAGGCCCTCCGCCGCATCGCCGAAGGCGCTGCCATGATCCGCACCAAGGGCGAAGCAGGAACCGGCGACGTGGTTCACGCCGTGCAGCACATGCGCACCATCACCCGCGAGATGCGCACGCTGACAATCCTCTCCGAACAGGAGCTCTACGCAGCGGCCAAGGATCTTCAGGCGCCCTACGAGCTTGTCCGCATGGTCGCAAAAGCCGGCAAGCTTCCCGTGCCAAACTTCTCCGCCGGCGGTATCGCCACTCCCGCCGACGCCGCGCTCATGATGCAACTCGGCGCCGAAGCCATCTTCGTCGGCTCGGGAATTTTTATGAAGGAGCGCGCCACTCCGCTCGACGTTGAGAACTCGCCCAAGGAGCGCGAAGAAGCCGTCTCCCGTGCCAAGGCCATCGTCGTCGCCACCACCCATTGGAACGACCCCAAGATTCTCGCCGAAGTCGCCGAGCAGGTCACGGGCACCATGAAGGGCCTTGCCGCCGCCGGCCTTGAAGAGTCGCAGCTCCTCCAAACCCGCGGCTGGTAGCGCTAGCCGTTTCGGCAGAACTCAGGGCTTCACGCGCCGAAGGCGTCTGCCGCACCGCAGGTGCCTCGCTAATCGCTCGCACCGGCCTCTTTGCCTCAGCTCTTCTCTCGGGAGGCGCCCGCCGCACCGCAGGTGTTTTTATTCACTTCGTCGCCGTAGGGCGGCGCAAACATTCGAAACAACATAGGATGTTCGCTCCAGCCCCTCGCGCGGAGCGGCTCTCTTTTCTCAAAACTCCAGCCACCTCTTCCGATTTTCGGCGCGTCCAATCAAAAGTGAGGTAACCTCATCCTCACAGGGTCGCCCATGCCCTCAATCTTCACTTCCATCCCGTCCGATGTTGAGCGCAAAGCCCCCGGCAAGGGCGGAAAGCCTCCCGTCGATCGCCGTCCCACCGGCGGTGGCGGCGGTGGTGGCGACGACGACTGGCGCAGCCCCCGCCGCGGCCCTCGCGAAAGCCTCAACCGCACCCGCGCCTTCATCTTCTGCGCCCTCGCCGGCGACATGATGTTCTTCGTCGCCCTCGTGGCCGTCTTTTACGCGCGCCAAATGTCCACGCACATGGACCCGCGCACCATGCAGCAGATCGGCGACTGGCATCCCATCCTGCTGCCGCGCATCCTCTTCTTCAACACCGCGGTTCTCGCCCTCAGCACCCTCACCATGGAGATCGCGCGCCGCCACATCTTTCGTGAATTCGATGTCCTCGAAGAGTGGCTTGGCCTCGGCCGCCCAGCCCTGCGCCGCACTCTGCCCTGGCTCGGCGCCACGCTTGCTCTGGGACTGATGTTCCTTGCCGGACAGGTCATCGCCTGGCGCCAGCTCACCGCTGAGGGATTCGCCTTCGATCGCTGGGCCAGTCCCGCCAGCTACTTCTTCTACCTCATCACCGGCCTCCACGCCGCTCACCTTCTTCTCGGCGTCTTCGCGCTCATCTTCTGCCTCGTCGCGCTCTCGCACCTCAAGCGTGTCGAATCCCGCCAGATCGCCGTCGACGCCACCGCCTGGTTCTGGCACACCATGGGCCTGGCCTGGCTCATCCTGTTCACGGTTCTCATTTTCGGCCAGTAAGGTTGACCGCAGCAGGCCCTTTCCGCACGATTTCCCGCAATTAATTCTTGTTTGGATCTCTCCCGCTCGCTTAAGCTCACGCTAGCGGGACCCATTTTACTGGGGCACATTCTCGGCTTCCCGTCTCAACCCGCACGTTCCCAACGGAGAAGAAAACATGCCAGCACTTCAAGCTCAGATCTGGAAAGGCACGACCTTTTGTATTGATCGTCTTCCGGGCAAGACTCCCGGCACTGTGATCTTCCGCTTCACCGGGCCCTTCACGGCTCGCGATATGTATGGATCCGTGGCCCCCACCGCCTTCCATCACATCTTCGATTGCGAACTAACCCAGGGTGATGCCGCGCCGATGACCAACATCTTCGACCTCACCGGAGTTCCCTATATGGACTCCTCGGGCATCGGCACGCTGGTCAGTCATTATGTCCGCTGCCGTGGCAAAGGCGTCCGGCTCATTGCCGTCGGGGCCAACCCGCGCATCGTTCAGCTCTTCAAGCTCACCAGGGTCGACTCATTCATCCCCATGGTCGCAACCCTCGACGAAGCCGAGGCAAGTTAAGCAGTCGTCGCGACTGCCTTCGCAGGCTACTTTGAGATCGTGCCGGAAAGATGAAGGTCGATCGCGACATCATTCTCTGCTTTCCAGATCAGAAAGCTTGGATTCTTGAGTCCCCAGTCGACATAAGGCACCACGAAGTGCGCCTTGGCAGTCGCGCTGCCCTCCTCCAGGTGCACCAGCATGGGGATGGTGATTTCATGAGGAGTGCCCAGCAGTGAGAAATTTCCCGTCACCTGAATGGTCGATTCGCCTGAAGGCGCGATGGCGCCGGCATAGCTCTTCGGCTCAAATGAAACCGTTGCGTGCTGTTCGACCTCCAGGATCTCTCTGTTCATTTTTTTGTCGCGACTGTCATTGCCCGTCTTGCCGCTGCCCGCGAGAACCACCACGGAACCCGACATCCGCGGCGCGCTGCGGTCAAACTCGATCCTTCCGGATTGGATGTGAAAGGTGCCGTTGACGACTTCGTGGCTTGTATTCAGCGTCATCATGACCTCGCTGGCATCTGGATTCACAACGAAGGTCTGATGCTGGGCAAGCGCGGCCGGACCGAGGATCGCAGCGAGGGCGAAGATTGCGAATGCTTTCATTGCGTCTCTCCTGAAGGCTCACTCATTCAATTCACGTGTTTTTTCGCATCGATGGATTTAGCTTGCGACAGCTTCGGCAGCAACAGAGGGATGCTGGGCAACGCGTGTCAGCTTTGCCGTTACGCGCATCACGCCGGGCCACACTCTTAGGCAAAACGGTAATACAGCCCGTGCGAGTGCGTTGTTCAAGCCATCGGCGGCCAACTCTGCAAGGCGCATCTGGGCCAGCAATCCCGAGCGAAGCTTCGACTGGAATTGCGGCGCCGCCTCCGACGCAAGACAGGCAGCGACCGCACAGCGCGCGGTATGCAGCGCAATGGATATGCCATCGCCTGTGAATGATGGAATGACGGCTGCCTGATCGCCGATGCAGTAGAGCCCCTCCTCCGTTGTGCGGCGGATGAAGCCATAGGGGATATGGGTGATGGCGATCGGCTTGGCCAGCAGCGGCTCTGCGCCGTCCAGCCGCATCGCGAGATGTGGACAATCTTGCTGCATCTTCGCGAGCAGGTTCTCCCATCGATGACCCACCCGCGCGAGGTGCTTCTGTTGTATCACCCAGCAAAGGTTCGCATTGCCGTCTTCAACGGGCTGAATGCCGCCATAGCCCCCGGGATAGAGCATCAGCTCAGAGGCGCGCGCCAGCTCAGCCGCCTGCGTGCGCGCCAGGCGGAAATACATCTTGAAGCCCACCCATCGCTCCGGATCTTCGGGTCGCGTGTAACCCCGTAGATCGTGCTTGCCGGTCGCGAGAAAGGCCGTTGGAGCCTCACAGGTGCTGCCGTCGTCGAGAGTAGCTTGCCAGACGTTACTTGTCGTGCGAACCAGCGTCTGCACGCCGCGACCGCGCTGCACGTGGACTCCTGCGGCAATGGCTTCGGAAATAAGCGCGGTATCAAGCGCCTTGCGTGTGAGCGATGCCGCAGGAAAAGGTAATGGAGCCTCCGCTGCGCGCCTCCGAGCGGCAAGCCGAACAGAGTCGATCGGTACGGCGCCAAGCGAGGCCACGTCGATGCCAAGCGTGTATAGGTCCTCAAGGGCCTCACCGCTCAGAAACTCTCCGCAGACCTTATGCCGCGGTGTGGGCTCGCGTTCGATGAGGGTGACGCTCCGTCCACTTCGCGCGAGCGCGATGGAAGCGGCACAGCCTGCCACGCCACCACCGATGACAAGAACTTCATTGGGAACGGGAATTCGATTCAGATTAAATGTTGTAACAGGAATCTCCTTTTTCGGATCCAACACGTTCAAGTTGAACAGCTTTTGACTTGCTTTCCCCGCATTTCGTCGTGGCTCAAATTGAAATCCTCGGGCCAGGTGTCACTGTTGGACGGAGCGCAGGCGAGAATGGTGAGCGACGGCGTGCGTTGCCCGATCATTCGCATCGGTGAGAATAAACTGTCCGTTATCCTTTCAAGAATAAATGATCACGCGCGGCGCGTCGTGAGCTCGCGCCAATTGAGCCCGAGCTCGACGACAAGCAGCGAGACGAGCGTGAAGGCGATGACGCCGACGGCGGAAAAGGCGTCGCCAAGATGGCTCCAGTAACGAGGCCAGAGGTTGAGCACGCGGCTCGACACAAAAGTGAACGTGACGGCGTAGGAGCGGGCCATCCACTGGCGATGCTGCGTGATTTGGCGGTTGCGCGCAGTGATAAAAGCGGCGGTCGTGCAGACGATCCAGGCGACCGCCTGCATGGCGGTTCCCGGCAATCCTGGTCGGCCCGCGGCGAGGGCGATGCCGGTGAACGCGCCAACAAAAACTGAACCAACGTAGGCGCGGCCGAGGATGCGATGGAATTTCAAGTAACGCTGGCGAAATCGTGAGGAGAACTGCAAGGGGCCGCTCAACAGAGCGATGGTTCCGCAGAGCACGTGCGGAATCAGCAGATCGCGGTCAGCGATGACCTGAAGGCGGTAGCGGTGATACATCGGGTAGTCCGCGACCAGGAATACTTCTGAAGTGATGAAGACAAAGAGCGTCGTGAGACCGAGGACGAGCCACAGAGCGAACTTGAATGTGGAGCGGGTGGGGCAGGGCGCCAGCTGTGTGACAGCCGCCATTATCCTCCTTCGTGCGCAATGAAGGCATTGCGGAGTGCCGTTGTGGCGAAGGACGCAATTGAGTGCATATGGTTAGCGTCTCATAGTTGGCGAAGATCACGCGCGCTGCTGAATCTGCGCTTAAATCTGGTGATAAGTTGGACGTGAAGACGCGGGGCGCGAACGATTGGGTTGGGCGAGTCGACCGCGCTATTCCAGGCCCACCAGCTTTTTGAATTCCGGTTCGTCATGCACGAAGTCGAGGTCCGGATCCTTGCGCATCCAGTCCAGGTTGCCGTATCCGGCGGCCACGGCACGCTTCAGCATTTCCAGTGTGTCGGACTTCCGCTTCATCGCGCCGTAGGTGCAGGCGGCGTTGTAGAGGATACTGGCCTCATTGGGCCGGAGGGCCACAGCAGTCTGCAGGTGGCGAACGCTCTCCTCTTCGTTCCCCAAGAGCGCCAGCATTCCCCCCAGCAGAATCCGCGCGCGCACGTCCTCGGGGACCCGTTCAAGCTGCTGCTGCAAGACTGTGGTCAGTTTTTCACGAAGCTGAGCCGCTTCCTTTTTGAGTCCCAGCCGCTCGAGGGCACTAAGGTACGGCACGTAGGTGTTGTAATCGTCACCATTGGCGTCGATGGCTTGCTGCACCAGGGCAACTGCCTGCTCGTGGCGGCCTGAAGCAAAGTAGGCGCGCCCGAGAATATTCCATGAGCCTTCGCAGTCGGGCTTGCGCTCGATGGCGCGCCGGGCAAGGAGCGCTGCTTCTTCGTACTTTTTCTGGACGTAGGCGATGCGGGCGCGCGCGACCAGGACCTCGGGCAAATCCGGAGCCAGCGCGGTGGCGCGGTCGCAGGCCGCCAGGCCGCGTTCGATCCAGTGGACACTCTGCTCGCGAATCTCATAGATCATCGCGCAAAGATAGCCGATGGCCGCGTGCGCCTGTGCGAAATTGGGGTCGAGCTGGATGGCCTGCTCGAACATCTGGAAGGCATAATCCAGGTTTTCGCGCCGCAAGTAACTTCGGCCGCGCAGGTAAAAGTCGTAGGCCTGCGGATCCTCAGTCGGGCGAAGGGCGATGGTCTTCTCCTCCTGCGGCGTCATGGTGATGCGCAGGGCCTGGGCGATGCTGCGCGCAATCTCCTCCTGGATGGCGAAAACATCCTCCAACTGGCGGTCGTAGCGCTCGGCCCAGACGGAATGGCGAGTCGAGGCTTCTACCAACTGCGCGGTGATGCGCACGCGATTGCCGGAGCGGCGGATGGAACCTTCGAGCACGTAGGCGGCTCCCAACTGCTGGCTCACCTGCTGCGCGGTCACGGGCTTGTCGCGGAAGGCAAGCATCTCAGAACGGGGGAAAATATCCAGCTGCCCGATTTTGGAAATTTCGGTGACGATGTCCTCGGTAATGCCGTCGCGGAAATACTCGTCCTCCTTCGATCCGCTCTGGTTCTCGAAGTAGAGCACGGCAACGGATTTGTGCTTGATGGGCGCGGCAACGGCAGTGGGTCCCGAACCGCTTTTGGAGGCGGCCGCACTTTTTCCGGAACTCAGATCGCGAGACAAGCGCTTCAAATCGGCGCGCAGCTCGGCCGCCGTCTGGCAGCGCAGATCGCGATCCTTTTCGAGGAGCTTATCCAGGATCTTCTCGAAGGCCAGGGGCAACTGGGGATTAGCCTCACTGGCCGGTCGCGGCGTGCCGTGCAGAATGCCGTCGAAGATCACCGCGGAGGTGGTACCGGTGAAAGGAAGCTCGCCGGTGGCCATCTCGTAGAGCACGACGCCCAGCGAAAAAAGGTCGGAGCGGTGGTCGAGTTCTTCGCCACGCGCCTGCTCCAGGGACATATATGCGATGGTGCCCATGGCACTGCCGGGGCTGGTCAGCTCCAGCGCGGTTTGGACGGAACCCGCGCCGCCGGCGGCTGCGCCCACCGTCTCCGTGGCTTCGCGCACCACGGCGGCGAGCTTGGCGAGCCCGAAATCGAGAATCTTGGCCGGGCCGCGATCGACCAGAAAAATGTTGGCAGGCTTGATGTCGCGATGGACGATGCCTTTGGCGTGCGCCGCATCAAGGCCACTGGCAATCTGAATGCCGATCTCCAGCAATTCTGCCAACTCGATGCGGCGCTCGGCGATGCGGTGCTTGAGAGTCTTGCCCTCCAGCAGCTCCATGGCGATGAACGAACGGCCTTCGAATTCGCCGATGTCGTAAATGGTGCAGATGTTCGCGTGGTTGAGCGACGATGCGGAGCGCGCCTCGCGGTGGAAGCGCTCGATGGCAGCGGGATTGTTCGCCGTCTCCTCGGGGAGAAACTTGAGCGCAACACTGCGCCCCAGGCGCGTGTCGCGGGCACGGTACACCACGCCCATTCCGCCGCTGCCCAGCGGTTCCAGGCTGCTGTAGTGGGAGACCGTACGTCCACTCATTGCGTCTGATTCAGGCATGGTGGGCCAAAATCCGAGCATACCACCGTGAAACAAACGCGAGCCAGTCGCCTCTGGAGAAAATTGACCCAGGCGGTTCTTCGCCTACCCTTCCACAACGCGGTGTAGGGATAGCCAAAATCGCGCTATGTCCCGATCGCCGGTGATTGAGGACTAGCTTAGTTAACGGCCAGCATGGATCACCTTCTGCAGACGGTCCGCCAACTGGCGGACCAATGATAAAATCGCCGGAAGTTTCCTGGGGATCGCATACGCCAATGGAGGAGGAATCGTGGATACCTTCGTGACCATCCAGAACCGCCGCACCGGAGAGATCCTGCGGATGAGACGAGTACGCGACGCGCAGGGCCAAATCGTTTTGAACCTCGATGGGTTCCTGCCGCCACGAGCGAGCGGCCCGCCTCTTCACGTGCATTTCCATCAGCGGGAGGAGGGCCAGGTGAAAGCGGGAACACTTGGCGCCCAAGTCGGAAAAGAGAAGATAGTAGTGCCAACCGGTGGGGCCGCAGTCTTTGCCGCCGGCACTCGTCATAAGTGGTGGAACGCGGGCGAAGATCTCTTGGAGTTCAGCGGCCAGGCAATTCCGGCGGTCGACTTGGATCGCTACCTTCAGGGAGTGTTTGCGGCCGTCAACGCCAGCTCGAACGGTCGGCCATCGATCTTCTATATTGCCCACGTGTTGTGGCGCCATCGCAACTCCCAGTTGATTGCGACTCCGCCCCAAGCCATTCAGCGCATCGTTTTCCCTCTCATTCTGTTCATCGAGCGCACCCTGGGCAAATACCGCGGATCGAGTTGGCCCGGTTCACCCGAGTCGTGTCCCGGTGCGCCGCTTGTGGACGCCGCGAACGTCTAGGAGTGCGCGGCTCCGCCGCGCGAGTTTCCAATAAAAACGCCGTTCTGGGGTAGGTTGGCGGGATAGCGCCAGGTTTGTCGCTTACTCGCAAGTTACTTGTTAAAGAACACCTTCATGATTTCAAATCCGCGTCTTGCAGTCGGCTTGAGATTCCATTTCCCGGCACCGGAAGTCACCCGTTTTTATCCCGGCACATCGGATTATTCCTGTAGAAGGGGATAACTCCGCCCGTCCACACAATGCCCTCGGTGACCTAGATCACATCCTCAAACGAAAATCACCGCGTACAGTTCTCTCACGCGCGCCACCTTACCGTCGCCAAGGCAGCGGGGTAAAACCGGAGAAGATTGCCGGGTTCGGCGCGCATTATTCTGCGTTATTGGTAAATAGATCATGGGCCCGATGATTCAAGCATTGCGAGTGGAGAATCTTGAGACGAGGATCGGCCTCCAACAATTTGTATGCGCAACCCTGGAACTGGAACTCGAGATTGCCCAAACTGCCGAGGAAAAAAGGATCCTGGCGCTCAGGCAGACGCAGGCATTGAAAGAATGGAATGTCTCGCAGTTTGCGCTGGAACTTCTGAGGAGAGAAGCGGAATAGGGCACGTGGAATCCGCAATCCAAAAAATGGAAATACAATCCCTCCGCGCCCAACTGGTGCTGAGCCGCAAAACCTGCTCCTTCTTAGCCAACGAGCTCAAGGCTTCGACGTTGGCGGATGGCCAAAAGGCCACAATCGCTTACCTTTGGTACAAGGCATTGAAGGACTGCCACAACTTGCAGTTTGTGATTGAACTGCTGGAGCGGCAAGACAGACACTCCGAAGCCAGCGTCGCTTAGGCGGTTCCCCGGAGCACTTGTTCCCGTTGTCAAGCCCCCGCGGTCAAAATAAATCCGCCCGCTCTTCACTAACTCCTTATCTCCCTGGTCCCTACGTCCCTTAGTCCCTGTCTCTCCAAGTTTGCCGATCATTTCCGCCTTCCGGCGCATACTGATTTCAGAGATCAGACATCCGGCTCTTGGCTTCCGGCAGCCAGCTGTTCACAATCTACGGCTCACCGTTCACCGTTGCACTTCTTCACTAATCTGGAAATTAATTAAATAAAAAATTTGAGCACTTTGAGGCAAAAACATGGCTGTAACCGGCTTAGAATCAATAGACCGCTTTCAGAAATGTCCAAATGATGCGCCGAATTACGCCGCATTTGTTGCCCGTAACTCCTCTGGAATCAACACGCAATCCGCTCCGGTGCAACCGGTGCGTTTTCACTCTCTAACTCCTTCACTTTTTAACTCTTTAACTCTCTCACATCCCCCGGCTTGACCTTGACCCTGCGTCAGGCCCCACTATGATCCAAATGTCATGAGCATGAGCTACCGGATTGGCGAATTCGCGAAACTGGCCGGGGTGACCGTTCGAGCTTTGCACCACTACGATCGCATCGGTTTGCTCAAGCCGCAGCGCGGAACATCCGGCTTTCGCCTCTACCGCATGGAAGACCTGGAACGTCTGGAACAGATTGCCGCGCTCAAGTTCCTCGGGATCCCGCTTCAGGAGATCAAGCTGCTCCTGAAACACGGGCCGCTGACGCTCGCCGACTCCCTCGACATGCAACGAGTAGCTCTTGCCGAAAAGCGAAGGCTGATCGAACGCGCCATGGTTGCCATTGAAGCGGCAGAAAAAGTGATTCGATCGGGGCAAACCACCGACTCGTCCATTCTGCGAAAGATTATCGAGGCGATCGACATGCAGCCACAAGAGAATTTCATGCGGAAGTATTACACCGAACAAGCCTGGCTCGATAAGGAACGCATCGCCAAGGAAACGCCTCTTGAAGCGCGTCATAAAAACTTAAAGGCGTTCCGCCAGCTCTTCGCAGAGATCGAAGCGAACATCGATCTGGATCCGGCGAGCGAACAGGCCCAATCCCTCACCAGGCAGTGGCTCCTTCTGTCGCAATTCGCTCATGGCGGCAACGAGGCGGTTAGGGCCGGCAATATTGAAGCATGGAACGATCGCCCCAACTGGCCGCCGGAGGAACAAGACAAGCTCCTGGTCGCCTTCGATCTCGACCTCGAAAAGAGAACCGCCTCCTTGCAGCGCTTCGAACAAGTCACAAAGTTTTTAGGCCGCGCAATTGGCCACAAGATGCGGTCCAATATGCCGAGTGTTCGCACCCTCTACGGACTCGATCAGCCTTAACCGGAATCTATTGCCGTGCCAGACATCACCGAACCTTGAACGCAGCACCGCGTACAATCTCGCCTCGATCCCGCTCTTCACCGGTTCGGGGTGAGGAATGCCGCGATCCATTCCGAATGAGCCGAATGAGATTCGGACTGAGGAGGGTCTATGACGCGCGTTCTGATTTCGTTGCTACTCCTGCTCGGCGCGGCCCAGGCGCAAGATACCGGGTTGAGCTTTGACAAGCTGGTCGAGCTGAACGCGCAGAAGGCCCAGCAACTCTATCAGCAAAAGGATTACACCGGAGCAGCGGCCCTGCTCGAAGAGCTGCACCACAACCCTCAGTTGTTATGGCTAGGGGAAGACGAGCGAATCAACCTGCTCTACAACCTGGCCTGCTACTACTCTCTCTCTGGCGACAAGGGAAAGGCTCTCGAGGCGCTTGAAGAGGCGGTTGACGCGGGCCTGTGGCAGGCCGACCTTGTGAACAAGGACGCTGACTTAAACAACATAAGAACGGAAGTCAGATACAAAGAGCTTCTCGCACAGATCGAAGCCCGCAACAAAGCTCAGGATGCTCTGTGGAAGAGCCCCGCGCTCCACACCGAGTATCGCCCGGACTTGACGGAGGACGAAAAGGTTGCAGGTCTTTCTCTTTTATGGTCAGAGGCCAAATACAACTTTGCGTACTTTGACAGGCTGCCGGCTCTGGATTGGGACGCCACGTACCTTGCGTTTCTGCCGAAGGTGCGCGCCACGAAGAGCACGTTCGAATACTACAAGGTCTTACAGGAGTTCTATGCGCAACTGCACGACGGCCATACTTCTGTCGGTTACCCGAGCCAGTTATATGACCTGCTAGGCTCGCCGCCCATTACCACGCGGTTGATCGAAGACAAAGTGCTCATCGAGAATGTGTGGGATCTAAGTCTCAAGGAGAAAGGAATCCTCGCTGGTGTGGAGATCGTTGCGGTCGATGGTATCCCGGTAAAGGATTACGCAAAAATGTATGCAATGCCACTCACCAGCGCTTCCTCGCCGCAGGATCTTGCCCATAGAGTTTTTGAAGGGTATTTACTGGGTGGTCTCAAGGACACTTCCGTGGAACTCACGCTCCGGGATGCGTCGGGCAATACGCAAAAGGCTACGCTGCGCCGGCTGACAGCGAGCGAGACGCAAAAGCTGTCGCCTGACCCGGTGAGCAGTTTTGCCTTCAAGATGCTACCCGGAGGCATCGCCTACGTTGCGCTCAACACCTTCCTGGACGAAGGAGTTGGCAAGGACTTCGAAGCCGCCTTTCCGGAGATCGAGAAATCCAATGCGCTCATCGTAGATCTGCGTAAGAACGGCGGGGGAGACAGCAACATGGGCTTCACAATTCTGAGCTATTTGACGGATAAGCCCTTTTTGACTTTCGCGTGGAGCACGAGAGACTACCGCCCTCCCTATCGCGCCTCGGGATTGGTCGAGAATACATACCGCGGCGAGGCGCAGTCCGTGCAGCCCCACGGCCGGGCGGCCTATATGCGGCCGGTGGTGGTGCTGACCAGCGGTGGGACTTACTCGGCGGCCGAAGCCTTTGTTGTAGCGTTTGACAGCATGGGGCGCGGAACGATCATCGGCGAACCAACCGGCGGACTCGCAGGGGGACCGCTTTTGTTCGCTCTCCCTGGCGGAGGTTCTGCGGGAGTTTGTTCGACCGTCACTCGTTATCCCAACGGCAAAGAATACGAAGGCGTCGGAATTCAGCCAAATGTTCTGGTACATCCCACGGTTTCAGATTTCCGGGCAGGCCGCGACACGGTTCTTGTCGCTGCCTTGGACCTTTTGACGCACATGAAGTGAAGTTGGCCAAACAGCATTCGATTGGGTCGAACCGTATGGCCGGCAGAGATTGTCCAGCTTTTCGAACCCAGATTGTTGCCGGAAGTCGGCTTGCGGTGTATTGCTCAAGCGATGCGGTTCCGAATCGGAGGTCGTTGTTCTTTCGCTGGGCCGTGCGCCCGCTGTCGGGTTGGCTGTTCCATCCCCGGCCTCCGCCGCGGCGGATTTCCGGTCAGGCACTGGACAGCACAATTCGATGTCGTTTTTACGTAGAGTTGTTCAGGAATTGTGAAGTCGCATGTCGTAGCACGACCAAGCTAAAAGCTAAGAGCTAACGGCTGATCTCCCATGCAACATCGCGCGCCACCGATCACCCATGCTGGGAACCTCGGGACACGCAAAGTAAATCTGCCGGTTCACCGCCATCAGCAGTTGTACCGCTTCAACCCGCGCATTGTGCGCGCTCAAAGAGCCGCCGGCGTGCGCGAACTCGTCGCTCAGGTACTCGATGGCGTGACCCAGAATTTACAGGGCTCGGCCCGTTTGGGGCGCGATGCGCCTGCAATGTGCACGGCCCTGGTTTACAAGCGGAACGGGGATCGCAGCAGGAAGCTGGAGACTACTCAGCGATGAACAGGAGCCCATACATCAACCCTCAACCCGGTTCTTCGGCCCGGTCGATTGGATGGGACAGAGTACAAAAGCGTTGTCCCAAAATGGTGCACACACAGTTATGCAGGATCGTTGCGGGAAAACCAGTGACGACGCTCACACTGCCTTCGGAATCAATTCCTTAGGTACCCCGCATCGCCAATAAACTCTCCAATCATTGGCGCCGATAAGCACTTCTTCGCCGAGCACGCCTGCTCACCTTGACTCATGAAGCCTGAAAACCTAAGCTCAAGCTAGGTTTTTCTTTCTGCCGAAGCATTTTTCGGCAATTGAATCGGTTTGCACCACAATTCATTCAGGCTGGGCGATGAATCCGACCCCTTACTTCTGGCAATATCTCCCTCTGCTGATGCAGATTCTTGCTGCCATTCTCCTTGGGGTCGGAATGGTTACGGCCTCGTGGTTTGTCGGCCGCCATCGCAACTCCAAGGTCAAGCTCGACGCTTACGAGTGCGGCATCCAGGCCGTCGGCGATGCGCGCGGCCGCTTCAGCGTGCGCTTCTACCTGGTCGCGGTTCTTTTCATCCTCTTCGATGTGGAAATGGTCTTCATGATGCCCTGGGCCGTCATCTACCGCCAGCTTCCGCACATTACGGGCTCTCGCCTCTTCGGCTTTTGGGAGATGCTCGTCTACCTCGGCTTCGTGGCCGTCGGCCTTTACTACATTGCGCGCAAAGGCATCTTGAACTGGAGCCGCGACAAAGCGGATCTGTAACCTAGTGGATAGTGGTTAGTGGGTAGTGATTAGCGATTGGTAATCAGTGGCCAGCTCCTTCCGTGATTCACCAGGCCTTTGCGCAACCGGAAGCAACTCTTGAGAAGATAAGGCAGGCTCCAGAGGATGACGAAACAACCAGCGACTCTCTCCGGCAAGCAAGCCGTTCTCGAAGCCATGCCGGACCATCCCGCCGTCAAGGCCCTGGGAAGCTCGAGTATTGACGCGTGGAATCCGAAGGCCTTCCTGGATGCGCGCTTCGACTTTGGCGAGCTCACGCTTACGGTTGCGGCGTCCGAGATCTGCGCCGCCTGCACCGCCGTTCAGGCTGCGGGCTACAACTTCTTTGAGGATATGACTGCGGTCGACTGGTTCCCTGCTTCGCTGCGCTTCCAGTTGAGCTACCACATCCTGTCGCACGGCTTTAAGGAGCGCATCCGCCTGCGCGCGATGGTCGACGAGCCCGATCCCACAATCGACTCCATCACGCCGGTCTGGGCCGGCGCAAACTACTACGAACGCGAGGTCTTCGACCTGTTTGGGATTCGTTTTGCCGGCCACCCCGATCTGCGCCGCATCATGATGCCCGACGATTGGAAGGGCCACCCGCTGCGCAAGGATTACCCGGTGGAGGGATACCGCTGATGAGCTCGAACCCCGGCGCCCCCGTCGTTGATCTTCCCGCTTCCGAGAGCGCGGGCGAGCGCCGCATGATTCTCAACATGGGCCCGCAGCACCCGGCCACACACGGCGTGCTGCGCCTCGTGGTCGAGTTGGACGGCGAAGTAATCGTCAGCGTCCGGCCTGAGATCGGCTACCTCCACACCGGCATCGAGAAAACCTGCGAAGCAAAGTTCTACCAGCAGGTTGTCCCGCTCACCGATCGCATCAACTACCTCGATCCCCTTTCGAACAATCTCTGCTACTGCCTTGCCGTCGAGAAGCTTCTAGGCTTGGAAATTCCCGAGCGTGCGCAGTGGATTCGCGTTCTGCTCACCGAGCTCAGCCGGCTCAATTCGCACCTGATCTGGCTGGGCACGCACGCCATGGACATTGGCGCTCTCACCGTCTTCCTCTATACCTTCCGCGAGCGCGAAGAAATTCTGCGGCTGTTCGAAGCCGTGGCCGGCCAGCGCATGATGACCAGCTACTTCCGCATCGGCGGCCTCTCCATGGAGCCGCCTCTGGACTGGCTGGATCGCGTGCAGCATTTCATCTCCATGTTTCCCGAGAAGATCGACGAATATTCGAACCTTCTGACGGGCAATCCAATTTTCATGAATCGCTTGAAGGGTGTGGGCTATCTCTCTCCAGAAGATGCAATTGCGCTCGGAGTGACCGGCCCACCGCTGCGCGCCTCCGGCGTCGATATCGACCTCCGCCGCGACATGCCCTACTCCAGCTACGAGAAATTCCAATTCAAGGTCCCCATCTCCACGGTCGGCGACACATGGGCGCGGTACGAAGTGCGCCTTGTGGAGATGCGCGAGAGCACCAAGATCGTCCAGCAGGCCCTGGACGGCATGCCCGGCGGCCCCGTTAAGGCCAACGCGCCAAAGATCGTGCTGCCCGACCGTGAAAAGATGAAAACTGAGATGGAAGCCCTCATTCATCACTTTAAAATCGTGACCGAGGGCTTCAACGTTCCGGCGGGTGAGGTTTATCAGGGAATGGAATGCGGCCACGGCCAGATGGGCTATTACGTGGTCTCCGACGGCACCGCCAAACCGTACCGCGTGCACATGCGCTATCCGTCGTTCGCCACGCTGCAGGCCGTTGAAACCATGTGCAAGGGCCGTTTGATCGCCGACCTGGTCGCGGTCATCGGCTCCATCGATATTGTTTTAGGAGAGATTGACCGGTAAATCAGGGGCTCCGTGACCGATTACGATGCATTAGAAGCGAAGTTGAAAGGAAAGAAGAAGACGGGCGAACCGCGCGCCGAAAATCCAGCAAACTACGGTTTTGCACCCGTCGCTTTTTACAAGTACGTCAAGCAACAAATCGAAGAGGAAGTTGATAAGGCCAACGAGGAGCTTCGCAAACGGAACCTGCCTGTCATTGAGCGAGTTTTTATGCCCGGCTTCGAGGGAAGGCTCTCTTTCACCTTTGGAACAGGATTTCTTTGCACTGTGGAATTGCAAGAGCCAAAAGGACGCATTCGGGCTCTGATCTTCGGTCCGCCTAGTCGGGACGAGATCGCCAGAAAGGACTATTTTTGGAATCCTGAAGCAGTGGATATCGAGGATTTACCGATTGAAGAGGTGCGGAAGGTGGCCGTCGGATTCAGTCCACGCAGAATTGCCGCCGAGATTGTTTCCGGGCTTCTTATGGGTGAATTCGCTTGATGCGAGAGACTCCTTTCACTTTTGAAGCGCCGGGCCCAAATTCCCGGGTCGCTCCCGATCCGCAATTATTTGCGGAGCTTTGGACCTCTCTCGCTTCCCTGCTCCGCAGCTATACCGCAGCGCATGGTCTCCACTTGAAGCGCGAGGCCGACGTCTCGCTGACCGAGGAAAAAATCACCGTCAGCCACGGCGAGAAATGGCTGCGTCTCGTCCGTAATCACTCAATCCTCACCTGGACGCGAGAGAATGGAAGTATGGGAACCATGGAGCTGACTGAGTCCGGAAACTTACGCAGCGACACGTATGAGGAAGCTATGGACCTGGCCGCGGAGCAATGGGCACGGGAGATCATGGGATGAGCCCGAAAAACGCCAAATCCGAACCGGCATCCGTCTTCTCGCCCGAACTGGCCGCGCGCTTTGACGCGCTCGTCAAGAAGTATCCCGTCAGCCGATCCGCCCTCATTCCCATGCTGCTCTACGCGCAGGACGAAGTTGGCTATCTCTCCGACGTCGTCGTCGCCGAGATTGCCCGCCGCATCGGCATCACCGAGCTTGAGGTGCGCAATGTCGCCACATACTACTCCATGCTCCGCTTTAAGCCCGCCGGTAAATACAACATTCGGGTCTGCACCAACATTAGCTGCATGCTTCGCGGCGCCTACGAAGTTTACGAGCGCTTCCGCGAAGAGCTCGGCGTCGGCCCCGATGGCGTTACGGCGGACGGACTCTTCTCTCTCGAAGAGGTTGAGTGCATCGGCGCCTGCTGCTGGGCTCCGGCCATTCAGGTCAATTACGAATTTCACGACGAGCTCAAGCCCGATCTCGTGCCCGGCATTCTGGGCGCGTATGCGCAGCGAGTCGAGGATCGAGCTCAGGATCCATTTCAGGACCCGGATAAAGATGCCTAGGCTCGTCTCCCATCCCGATGAAGTGAAGATCGTCTCGCGCCGCTTCGGCATGGGAGCCACCAACATCGATCGTTACATCGAGCTGGGTGGCTATGAGGCGGTCAGGAAATGTCTCGCGCAGGGCCCCGACTGGATCGTCAATGAGATGAAGGCCAGCGGCCTGCGAGGCCGTGGCGGCGCTGGTTTCTCCACCGGCATGAAATGGTCCTTCGTTCCCAAACAATCCGCCAAGCCCAAGTACATCCTCGTCAATGGCGACGAAAGCGAGCCCGGCACCTGCAAGGATCACCTCATCTTCCTGCACGACCCGCACGCCATCATCGAAGGCACCATCATCGCTGGCCTCGCGGTTGGCGCGAAGATGGGCTTCATTTATCTGCGGGGCGAGTACCGTTATCTCCTCGAGATTATGGACCGTGCCGTCGCCGACGCCTACGATCGCGGCTATCTCGGCACAAACATCTTCGGAACCGAAAGCGAATTCCAGATCATCACGCAAACCGGCGCGGGCGCTTACGAAGTTGGCGAGGAATCCGCGCTGATGGAATCGCTCGAGGGCAAACGCGGCGTTCCCCGCATCAAGCCGCCCTTCCCGGCCGTCGTTGGTCTTTACGGCGGTCCCACGGTCATCAACAACGCTGAGACCATCGCCACGGTGCCTCACATCGTCAATATGGGCGCGCAGGCCTACTGCGACGTTGGCACTCCTCGCAACGGCGGCACGCGCCTCTTCTGCATCAGCGGCCACGTAGAGCGCCCCGGCGTCTACGAGCTACCCATGGGCTACAACCTCAAGAAGATGATTTACGAAGTTGCCGGCGGCATTCGCGGCGGGCGCGAGTTGAAAGCTGTCGTTCCCGGCGGCTCGTCCACGCCCGTCCTGCTTCCCGAAGAGATCGACATCGGCATGGACTTCGACCAGGTGGGCAAGGCCGGCTCCATGCTCGGCTCTGGCGGTGTGGTCGTCATCGATGATCAGACCTGCATGGTTGAATTCGCGCTCCGCACCATCAGTTTTTATGCGCACGAGAGCTGCGGATGGTGCATCCCTTGCCGTGAAGGCACCGACTGGCTCAAGAAGTCGCTCACGCGCTTCCATGCTGGCTTCGGGAACAAGAGCGACATTGACAACATCCAGTACCTCGCCGAAAACATGCTGGGCCGCACTTTCTGCCCGCTCGGCGATGCGGCGGCCATGCCGACCATTGCCTTCGTCAAGAAGTTTCGCAAAGAATTTGAAGAACATTTGAACGGCCAGCCCTGCCCTTACGCAAGGGAAGGCGTGCCGCAACTCACCGTCGTATAACAGGCACCGAATATCCGAGGAACCGCTCCAAGACCAGAAAAAGATGCCCGACGTAACCTTCACAGTCGACGGAAAAAAGCTCACCGCACCCGCGGGATCGCTTCTCATTGACGCCTGCCGCAGAGCCGGCATCGAGATTCCCGCGTTCTGCTACTATCCCGGCCTCTCGCTGCAAGCCGCCTGCCGTATGTGCGTCGTGCGCCAGGAAAAAGTTCCCAAGCTGCAAACCGCCTGCACCACCACTGTCGCCGAGGGCCAGGTCTTCATTACTGAGTCGCCGGAAATTGCGCAGGCACGCAAGGCCACCATCGAATTGCTCCTCGGCAACCATCCGCTCGACTGCCCAGTCTGCGATGCCGGCGGCGAGTGCGAGCTGCAGGACATGAACTTCAAGTACGGCGCGGGCGAAAGTCAGTTCGTCGAAGTGAAGTTTCATCGCGACGAGCAGCAATGGTCGCCTGCTGTGTTTTACGATCGCCCGCGCTGCATCCTCTGTTATCGCTGCATTCGCATGTGCGGCGAAGGCATGGACGTCTGGGCACTTGGCATTCACAACCGCGCAATCAACTCCGTCATTGTCCCCAATGACGGTCACCAGCTCGATTGCGAGCAATGCGGTATGTGCATTGACGTTTGCCCCGTTGGTGCGCTCACCAGCGGCAGCTATCGCTACAAAACACGGCCCTGGGAGATGAACCACGTTTCGACGGTTTGTACACACTGCTCCGATGGCTGCAAGGTCACGCTCGGCGTGCGCCAGTCGAACGATGGCTCAGAAATCGTCCGCGCCGACAATCGCGATAAAAGCGGCATCAACGGCGATTTTCTCTGCGCCAAGGGCCGCTTTGGCTTCGACTTCGTTGAGAGCCCAGACCGCCTGACTCAGCCTCTCGTGCGCAACTCGCAGGGCAAACTCGAGCCCGCTACATGGGAGCACGCCATCCGCGTCGCTGCCGGCAAATTGAAAGAAGTTCGAGACACGCGCGGCGGCTCTGCCATCGGCGTCATCGGCTCCAACCGCACCACCAACGAAGAGAACTACCTGCTGCAAAAGTTTGCGCGCGCAACTCTCGGCACAAACAACATCGATCACGAGCGGACGACCGATTATGCCTCGTTTGCCCGCGCACTCTCAGGCCACCCCGGCAAAACCGCCAGCCTGCGCGACATCGCCCAAGCCTGTGCCGTCCTCCTCGTCGGCGGCAATCCCACCGACGAGCATCCGCTGCTCGCCTGGCTGCTCCGCACCGACGTGCGCCTCAATCGAGCGCGCCTTTACGTCGCAAATTCGAAGACCATCAAGCTCGCTCGCCAGGCCAAAGCCACGCGCGAGCTCCGTCCCGGCGACTATGACAAGCTCGCGACTTCTCTCGACTCCGGACGAACGGAATTCAGCAAGGCGATCCTGGGCGAGGAATCCCTGATCGTGATCTTCGGCGAAGAATTTCGCGGAGAGGCCGTCGAAAATCTCATCGCCTGGGGCATCAAGCGTGGAAACGTAAAATTCGCCTATCTTGGCGACCACTCAAACTCCCGCGGCGCTGCGGACATGGGCCTCTTCCCCGATCTGTTGCCCGGCTACGTTCCGGTCGGCGCGCCTGGCGCGTTCGCCGAGTACCCTAACCTCCCTGCCGCGCCCGGCAAATCGTTGCCGCAAATGCTCGATGCCGCTGCCGCCGGCGATCTTGGCGCGCTCCTTGTCGTCGGCGCAGACCCCGTCTCTCGCGCGAAGCTCTCGCCTGCCGCCCTCGCCAAAACTTTCCTCATCGTGCAGGATCTGTTCCTCACCGAGACCGCGGCGCTCGCTGACGTCGTTCTTCCCGCCGCAAGCCTCTACGAAAAATCCGGCACCGTGACCAATACCTTCGGCGACATTCAGATCGTTCGCAAAGCGGCCGACCGCGCGGGCGTCAAGCCCGACTTCGAAATTCTCGTTCGCCTTGCTGGTGGAATGGGTGTCGACGTGAGCACGATCGTTCCTTTCGGCAAACGCGGCACGACCGGCGATCTTGGCCAGTCACGCGGCGCACAGGCCGGTGAGGCAGACCGTCACGCCGTCTGGCTTGAAGCGAACGGCCTCGAGCCCAGGCTCAGTCCTTTCGATCCGCTCGCCGTGCTCGACGAAATCGAGCGCCTCGTTCCCGGTTACACCCTCGATCGCATCAATCTTTTCGCAGGCAACGACGTGCACACCGCGCTGGCCTCACCGGGATTTGTTCCCGCTTCCGAGCTGGCCTCACCGGGGCTCATCGTTCCCGCGCACGACACTCTCTTCACCTCAGGCACGCTGGGCCGATTCAGCCCGGCGCTCAGGCAACTCGAAGAACATCAATCAAAGGAACTCGCAGAATCTGCGGCCGACTGAGCGATTCCGCTCCGTTGCCGCACACTCGCTAACTTGCTGACTCGCACTTCGAAGAAGGCCAAACGCACGTGACGATCTTCGCATTCTTTCTCTGGAGCCTTGCCAAAGTCGCCGTGGTCACGGTGGTGATGCTGATGGGCATCGCATACACCGTGCTTCTCGAGCGCAAGCTCGTCGGCCGCATCCAGAATCGCTGGGGGCCCAGCCGCGTTGGCCCATTCGGTCTGCTGCAGCCGCTTGTAGACGGCGCCAAGTCCTTTCTCAAAGAAGACCTGATTCCGACGGCGGTCTATCGGCCCATTTATCTTCTCGCGCCCATCATCTCGCTCGGCTGCGCGCTCATCGCAATAGCCGTGGTTCCTTTCGGCGCGAATTTGGGCCCGCACGGCGTTGACCTTTTTCAAATCTCCAACATCAACGTCGGCCTGCTCGTCATTCTCGGCATCACTTCCATAGGCGTTTACGGGATCGCGCTGGCCGGCTGGTCGTCGAACAATAAATACTCCCTGCTCGGTTCCCTCCGCTCCTCTGCGCAGCTCATCAGCTACGAATTGGCGCTTGGCCTTTCGCTCGTCGGTGTTGTTCTCCGCGCCGGATCGCTCAACCTCCGCGTTATCGTCGAGCAGCAGGCCACTCTCGGCGCCGCGACATGGAACATCCTTGGCGGCGGGCAGATTGTGGCCTTCTTCATTTATCTGATGGCCGCATTCGCCGAAACCAACCGCTCGCCCTTCGATCTGCCTGAAGCCGAAAGCGAGCTCACCGGCGGCTATCACACCGAATACAGCTCGATGAAGTTCGCCATGTTTTTCATGGCCGAGTACGGAAACATGATCAACGTAGGGTGCGTGGCCACGCTGCTGTTTCTTGGCGGTTGGACCAGCCCGCTCGGCGACCTGATGGGCCCGTTTCAGAGCAACTTTCTCAACGCATTTCTTCCCCTTTTCTGGTTCGTCGGTAAAGTCTTCCTGTTTCTTTGTCTCTACGTGTGGGTGCGGGGCACGTTGCCTCGCTTCCGCTATGACCAACTGATGAACTTTGGATGGCGCTTTCTGCTTCCGCTCGCCATCCTCAACATTGTGGGAACAAGCCTGTGGCTTGCGTATCGATGACGGTGTTTTCACGCCGATGTCGAAACGCGGCTGAATCGCGCTCATTTACAATCGGGAAGGATTTCCTCGAACGACGATGCACCTGATTTTGTTCTTCCTGTTTGCCGGATTCTGCCTCGCGGGAGCCATCAATCTCCTGTTGCAGACCCATCCCATTAACAGCGCGCTTTCGCTCATCGTCGTCATGACCTCGCTCGCCGTCCTCTACCTGCTTCTCGGCGCGGAGTTCCTCGCCATCGCGCAGATCATCGTCTACTCCGGCGCGGTCATGGTCCTGTTCACCTTCGTCGTGATGCTTCTCAACGCGGGCCGCGAAGAGCGCACCCTTGGCAGCCGCGCTGCGACGCGCATTGGGTTCCCGGCCGTTGTCGCACTCTTCGCCGTCCTCGCCACCATCTTCCTTCACGCTCAGGGTCTCGGCGCTGCACATCTGGGCGAAGGCCTTTCGAGCGCGCCTGGCCAATCGAATCTTACCCTTCTCAGCCAGATCCTTTTCCACGAACTGCTGCTCCCTTTTGAAGTCACATCGGTGCTGATACTGATCGCAATCCTTGGCGCCGTCGCCATCGCCCACGTCGAAGGTTCAAAGATGAGCAGCTCGGAAAGGGTGGCAGAAAAGTGAGCTTCCTCCAACACGACGTCCCTATCTCCTGGTATCTGCTGCTTAGCGCCATCCTCTTTTCCCTAGGCGTCGTCGGTTTTCTCATCAAGCGCAATCTCATTACGGTTTTTATGTCCATTGAGCTCATGCTCAACGCCGTCAATCTCTCTTTTGTCGCGTTTGCCTACCAATGGCACGAGGTACGAGGTCAGATCTTCGTCTTTTTCGTCATGATGGTCGCCGCCGCTGAAGCCGCTGTCGGGCTCGCCATCATCATCGCCGTCTTCCGCGCCCGTTCCACTTTGGCCGTCGATCGAATCGATTTGATGAAACTATGAACGAGTCCGCACATCTTTGGCTGATTCCGCTGTTTCCGTTCCTGGGCTTTCTGCTCAACGGGATCCTCGGCTCCCGGTTGCCGCGGCGCCTTGTGTCAGCCATCGGCGTCCTCGCACCTCTGGTTTCGTTCGTCGTGGTTCTCAGTGACTTCGGAGCGACCATCATCACCGCCGCTTCAAGCTGTCCAAACTGCGGCTCGGTGGCCGCGCTCGCTTTGCCTGCTTCCGAAACTCTCTCTTATCCGTGGCTCGCCATCGGCGCATTGCGCGTCGATTTCACCTTCGTCCTCGACCAGCTTTCGGCGGTGATGCTGCTGGTCGTTACCGGCGTAGGCTTCCTCATCCATGTTTATTCCGTCGGCTACATGAAGGATGAGTCCGGCTACGCGCGCTACTTCAGCTTCCTAAACCTCTTTCTCTTTTTCATGTCGGTCCTGGTCCTGGCCGGCAACTTCCTTCTCATGTTTGTCGGCTGGGAAGGTGTTGGCCTCGCTTCCTACCTGCTCATCGGCTTCTACTTTCAGCGCACTTCCGCTGCCGATGCAGGTAAAAAGGCCTTCATCGTAAATCGCATCGGAGACTTCGGCTTCCTCATAGGAATCTTCCTTGTGCTGACCACCTTCAGCACACTCAGTTTCAGCCAGATTTCGGTTTGGCTAGCGCTCTCTCCCGATTGGCACGGAACGGTCCTCACCGTCATTTGTCTCTGCCTGCTTGTCGGCGCTGCCGGCAAAAGCGCACAGCTTCCGCTCTACATCTGGCTGCCCGACGCCATGGAAGGCCCTACGCCCGTCTCCGCGCTCATCCATGCCGCCACCATGGTCACTGCAGGCGTTTACATGATCGCCCGCACGCATCTGCTCTTTGATCGCTCACCCGTTGCGCTTTGGACCGTGGCCATCGTCGGCGCTGCAACGGCTCTCTTCGCCGCCACCATTGGCCTTGTCCAGAACGACATCAAGCGTGTTCTCGCATACTCCACCATTTCGCAGCTCGGCTACATGTTCCTCGCCTGCGGCGTCGCGGCATACTCCGCGGCCATCTTTCATCTCGTCATGCACGCGTTCTTCAAGGCGCTGCTCTTCCTCGCCGCCGGTTCCGTCATTCACGCCATGGGCGGCGAACAGGACCTGCGCAAGATGGGCGGCCTGCGCACCAAAATGCCCGTCACTTTCTGGACCATGACCGCCGCCGTCGTCGCTATCGCCGGGTTTCCGCCATTCGCGGGCTTCTTCTCAAAGGATCCCATCCTTTACGCTGCATTTCTTCAGGGAACCGGCAGTAAGGTCCTTTGGCTTGTCGGCCTGGTTACGGCGCTGCTCACATCGCTCTACATGTTTCGTCTCTGGTACCTCACCTTCATGGGCGAACCACGCAGCGAAGCCAAGCACCATCACTCCACGCCACTATCCATGCTCGTCCCGCTCGTAATTCTGGGCATCCTTTCCGTCTGCGGAGGCTGGATCGGCATCGAGCGATTCAGTGCATACCTCGCTCCCGTTGCCGCCGCGCATCGCCCCATGCCCGCCGGCAATCCATTCCTCGAATTCATCCTCACCATTGTCGCTGTTCTCGTGGCACTTGAAGGCTGGCTGATCGCAGACAAGTATTACCGGCGCAAGCCGGAGCGCCCAGCGCAGGTCGCCGCCGCGCTGCCCAACGGATACAAACTCCTCCTGAACAAGTATTACGTCGATGAAATCTATGGCGCGATCATCGTCAAGCCGTTGCTGGCTTTCTCGAAATACGTTTTGGGTGGAGTTGATCTTCTGCTGGCCGGCATCGCCTGGCTTCTCGCAGGCATCGCGAGCATGACCGGAATGATCCTACAGCGCTGGCAATCCGGCAATCTGCGCTCTTACGCCGCGTGGCTGGCCGCAGGAGCCGCTGCCGTTCTCCTATTCCTGCTACTCACGGGCTCGCCCCACGCGTGGAGCCTT
>JBEKRG010000053.1:0-31378 GCA_049518955.1 Occallatibacter sp. | reverse complement strand
CGCAGTCACCGGTCCGGAGATCTGACTGCGGTGTGGGTTCCCGATGAAGACTCCGAGGCGTTGCGCGATCTTGTCCGGCAGCGGGAGGCGGCCAAGCAGGATCAGTTGCGTGCGCGGCATCGTCTAACCAAGTTCCTTCTCCGTACGGGCCGACGTCCAACGCTGGGACTGAAGGCGTGGACAGAGCGTTACATGGCCTGGCTCGAGCAAATCCGCTATACGCAACCGGCGCAGCAAGCCACCCTGGTGGATTGTCTGAACGAAGTCGAGCACATGAGCGCACGGGTCAAGCGATTGGAAGAGGCCATCCTTGAAGTGGTGAAGCTGGCCCCACAGTCCATGCAGGAAGTGATCCGGGGTCTGCAGGCTCTGCGCGGTGTGGCACATATTTCGTCAGTTACAATCGCCGCCGAGTTGGGCAACATCTCCTCCCGTTTCGAGAGTGCACGGAAGCTGATGGGCTATTGCGGACTATTCCCGAGCGAAGACTCCAGTGGTAAGCGCATTCGAAGGGGCGGCATTACCAAGGCCGGCAACGCGCACCTCAGACGCATCGTGGTGGAATCGGCGTGGAGCTACCGACACCTGCCCCGCGTCGGGGCCAAGCTGCGCAAACGACAGCAAGGGGTTCCGGCAGAGATCACCGAAATAGCCTGGAAGGCACAGAATCGCCTGCACAAGCGCTACATGAAGCTGACCATGGCAGGCAAGGATCAGAGGAAGATCATGACTGCAGTCGGACGAGAACTGCTGGGTTTCATCTGGGCCATCGGCATCAAGGCCGAAGCGGCGTGCCAGCAGCAACTGGCCGCATAACGGGAACCGAAGGACAAAAGCAAGAACTTTCCAAAGAAGGAAAAGGCAAAGACAGAACCTTCAATGAACAAAGTTATCCAAATCGAGGACAGGGTCAGCCGCAGCCGGAGCAAGCACGAAGGAGAATCCTCGGCGGACGTTTGCGACAGGCTCAGCCGGACTCGCGTCAGTAGTCAGAGGCAGCTCTCGACGGATCATGATTATGCGGTTTCGACCCGCGAATATCAGCTTGATCAATCGTCGCTTATACCTGCACCGGCTGCTGCTGACCTTGTCCTCGGTCGGAAAAGACGACCAGCGCATCTTGACCGGTCACTACATATCAACGTCCGGATAGCCGGTGATTCGACCGGAACGCTGGTACACTTGCGACTATTTTCCGGGACCGCGCACACACAATGCGCGCATTCCTGAGGAGGAGTAAGGCCAGCCGCTAGGATCTGTGTCAGGCCTACCCTCATTGAAATCGAAGTAGTCTTCATACGACTCCAGAGGCATGCGACCAGTCACTTGGCGACCGCTCCATTGAGCTCCCGTCAACAACAAATTGCCCTTTACATGCCAAGTGAAAGCTCGAGGAGTCTTCGCGGGGCCAGCCAGTCCGGGAGCTTCGACTGTCTTGTCGTATATGCCTTGAAGCTCAACCATATTCGCTAACCTCCAGTCAGAATAACCATCCAAACGCAGACCGTGGCAGTACTTCATTGCTCTTCTCCAACTCACATCTTTACCGTTGTCCCTCGCAGCCCACATGAGTCCGGTGGGTGGATCAACCCAAACTCCTTTCATCTGATTGTTCTGTGGGGCTGCGCGCTCCGGTGTTCGAGCAGAGACAATTACGGCAGCAGAAAAGGCGATCAGCAGAAATGTGAATTTGATTCTCATTGCGACGATTCTACTTCTGCCTGTTGCGTCTGTGCCTGCCAGAGACATCAGGGTACTATCGTCGCCAACCCGGACCTAACTCGAAATTGCACGAATATTGGATTGCTTCCGAGTTGCCGGCAATAGACCCGTTAGTCGCCTCGCGCGCGCCTGAGTATGCGCTGGGTTAGCAACTCGCGGAAAGTCGTCGCAATGACGAGAAATGGGGCCCAGGTAAACGGGAACATCATTCCGTAGCCCTCTGTGAAGAAACATGAGGAATCGAGGGCACTACGAAATGGACCGACCTGCTCGCCGGGCGGCAAGAAGGTCATAGCAGCGAAGCAGCCGAGGGCAGCGACAGTCCCAATCAGTAAACAGGAGGCTGTTACGGAGATGCTACGGCGCAACGCTCGCGCAGCGAATAAGCTCAACCCTCCAGCGATTGAATCCCATGCCGAAAAGGTCAATGCAAGATTGAAGGATTGACGAACCGCAACTTCCCTTCCGGGCTCGCCGCAGAAGTCACTCCCGAGAGCTTCGCAGAGGAATGCTGCGAAAAGAAAGAGGAAGAAACCCACTTCAACAAGTAATCGAATCCTGAATTCGCGTGGAATCATCGGAGTTCCTTATAGCATTGGGATTGCAATTTCTCAATCGTGCCCAGATTGTCGGCTACCCGGTAGTCCCTTCGGGTTAAACAGAATTGCCGCTAACGGGGCCGCACAGAATGAGCACAAGAATCTCAGTGTGAGTTTCAGAGCGTTTATGTTGTTGGACTCGGAGCGCATTCGAGAAGCGGGACACCCATTTCTGAGGCAGGCTGGGGCCACGAAGAGCAACCGCAGATCCCCATTCGACTTCGATCGCTTTCGCGATCTTCGCTCAGGGCAGGCTTTCGCTACGCTCAGGATGACAAATTTGACGAAGAGTTATTGCGGGTGGCGGCGAAGCTCGAGCTCGACGGCGTGGAGCATTTCGGATTCGGGAGCGGGCTTGCCGGTCCAAATCTCGAACTGGCGAGCGCCCTGCTGGACGAACATTTCAAGGCCGGAGATGACGGCGAGGCCGCGCGACTTGGCCAGCTTGAGGAGCGGGGTTTCAATCGGCGTGTAGACCAGGTCAAAGACCAGCGAGGCGTTGATCTCGTTTTCTTTCAAGGGCAACTGCTGCTTGATGCCGGTCATGCCGCACGGGGTGCTGTTGATGATGGCGTCGAAACGCTGCTTTGAAAGAACGTTCTGCTTGAGGACGTGAGCCTTGGCCTTGCGAGCCAGGGCAACGGCTTTCTCATGCGTGCGGTTGACGATGTAAACCTCTGCGCCCTGCTCGACGAGGCCAAAGACCGCGGCACGGGCCGCGCCGCCCGCTCCGACGACAAGAATGCGCGCGCCGTGAAGACGCATGCGGCGCTCCAGTGGGCGAACGATGCCAGCGACATCGGTATTGAAGCCGTAGAGCTTGCCGTCAGCGCCGGTGCGCAGCGTGTTGCATGCGCCGATGCGGCCGGTGAGGGGGTCCATGTTGGCGAGGTGCGGCAGGACCTCCTGCTTGAGCGGCATGGTGACGGCGACACCGTCGAGAGGCAGATCGCGGACGACGGTAAGTAGATCGTCAAGCGACTTTACCTTGAGCGGAAGCATGATGGCGTTGACGTTTTCGCGGCGAAACGCGGTGGAATGCATGAGCGGCGAAAGCGAGTGGGCGATGGGATTGCCGGCGACGGCGAAGATGCGCGTGGCCTGATCAACCTGCTCGAGACGATAGAGGTCAAGGAGCGTGCGCGCGGGGATTTGGCCCGCTGCGGTCTCAGCACCGTCGACTGAGGAAGCGAAGGTGAAGGCGGCGCCGGCGCGCGGGCTGAGGATGCGGCTGATGAGGCCCTCTTCGCCCATGGCGATGCCGACGATGTGGGCGTTGAGGGACTGATCCTCGATCATCTGGAGGACGGAGAGATTGTCGGCCAAGGTGCGGGCGGTGGTGACGACTTTGACGAAGTCGGGCTCGAAGGCGGCGATGCGCTGCGCGGTTTGATTGAGGCCCTCGGGGCGGCGGGTGCGGGTGAAGTCGTGCGAACTAATGAGGAGAGCGGCGCCGGCGGCACGGACGGCGGTGCGGAACTTGGCCAGCTGGGGACGGGTACACTGCTCGGCCGAATCGACCTCGAGATCGACGATGTGGCAGCCGGTTTCAGCAGCTTTAAGGAGGATTTCGAGCTCCGCGTTGAGGGATCCGGTGAACTTGCCCCCAAAAGGCTTGCGGCGGCAGGTGGCGATGGCCGTGACGTCGCGGCGGCGGTTGAAGAGGGACTTGATATCGGGCAGGACGGCGGCGGGCTTGGGCAAGCTATCGAGGCGGAACTCAATGAAAGGAGAGTCTTTAAGTGCGGCGTCGACGCGGGACATAAGCTCGGCGGGCGTGGCCCCCTGGACCGCGATACAGAGCTTTCCGACGCGCAGGCGAGGCAGAACCGCTGGCGGGGCGGCCGGTGCGTCGATCGTGGTGGAGACGGTGAGAGGCATTCTCTTCAATTGACGCATATTAAAGGGGTTTCGATGCTAATGCAACCGATAATGTGCAGATTTGGAGGGTATTTCAGTACCGGATCGGGGCGGGGCGGGGGTCGGGCCGGGGGTAAAAGGGGCTTGCACCGGGCTGCGGTTGGTGAATCAATGAGGCCAGCCCTCGCGATTTCGCATCCAAGAGCTCTACCAATTAATCTGCCAGCCAAGTCGAGGTAACCCCAATGTACAACGCAAAAGCATATTCCGTCGCCAGTGCAACATCGCCGTTTGCTTCCACCAAGATCGCGCGGCGCGATCCCACCGATAAGGACGTTCAGATCGAGATTCTCTTCTGCGGCATCTGCCACTCCGATCTCCACCAGGCCCGCAACGAGTGGAGCGGTGTCATGCCTACTGTCTACCCTTGCGTCCCCGGCCATGAGATCGTCGGCCGCGTCACAAAGGTTGGCTCTGCCGTCACCAAATTCAAGCCCGGCGACCTCGCCGCGGTCGGCTGCCTTGTGGACTCCGACGGCACTTGCCCGGAGTGCAAGGCGGGCTTCGAGCAGTTCTGTCCGAACTTCACTCTCACCTATAACTTTCCCGACAAGCACAGCGGGGGGGTAACCTACGGCGGCTACTCCGACAGCATTGTCGTCACCGAGCGGTTCGTGCTCCGCGTTCCGTCGAACCTCGATCTTGCTGGAACCGCGCCTCTGCTGTGCGCTGGAATCACCACCTACTCGCCCATGCGGCACTGGGGCGTGACAAAAGGCAAGAAGGTTGGCGTTGTCGGTCTGGGCGGACTCGGCCACATGGGCGTCAAGTTTGCGCACGCTCTCGGAGCCCACACCGTTGTCTTCACCACATCCGCCAGCAAGAAGGAAGACGCACGCCGGCTCGGCGCCGATGAAGTTGTCCTCTCGCGCAACGCCAGTGAGATGGCCGCGCACGCCGGCAGCTTCGACTTCATCCTCGACGCCGTCGCCGCCGACCACGACATCAACGCATATATCAATCTCCTTCGCCGCGACGGCAACATCACCATGGTAGGCGCGCCTGAGAAACCGCTTTCCGTCGCCGTTTTCGGCCTCATCTTCGGACGCCGCAGCTTCTCCGGCTCTCCCATCGGCGGCCTCGCGGAAACCCAGGAAATGCTCGACTTCTGCAGCCGGCACAACATCACCGCCGATGTCGAGGTTATCCCCATCCAGAAAGTCAACGAAGCCTACGGCCGGCTCGTCAAGTCGGATGTGAAGTACCGCTTCTCGATCGATATGGCCTCTCTCAAATCCGAGTAGCAAATGGACCGGCGATCTCGAACGGAGACGAGACGCGCCGGTCCATACCCTGGCGATGCGGACATGCCGATTGAGGGTGACACGGGAACTGTGAAGCCTTAGAACGGTTCGAGCACTTCGGAAAATGAGCGATCAAATTTGAGAGAAGGGATTTGGAGATGGAGATCAAACGAGGGGGCAGCCAGCCGTCAGGCAAGGGACCAGCGGAGTGGTTCACGGGAGCAGTGCGGATCGATCCGCTGTTTCAGGCGCCGGAACCGGCGTTTGTCCAGGGCGCGAGCGTGACGTTTGAACCGGGAGCGCGAACGGCTTGGCACACGCATCCGCTGGGGCAGACGCTGATTGTGACGGCGGGTTGCGGGCGGGCGCAACGGTGGGGCGGCGCGATCGAGGAGATCCGGCCAGGTGACGTGGTGTGGTTCGCGCCGGGTGAGAAGCATTGGCACGGGGCCGGTCCGGCGACGGCCATGACGCACATCGCCATCCAGGAGCGACTCGACGGGAAAACGGTGGAGTGGATGGAGCACGTGAGCGACGAGCAATACCGGGGATGATGAGGCGCGGCTGTCGGCGGGTTTGAAGGGGCCTCGGCGGATGAGAGAATCTCCAAGCGATCGAGGAGCGTCTGCAAGCGCCACGATCGAGCTTCGACCGATTGACCACCCGTGCGACGTTCTATACTAAACGGCACAATATGAATCCAGATCCGCTCATCGGCCAGTCAATCCTTCACTACACCATTCTTCGCCAACTGGGTTCAGGCGGCATGGGCGTGGTGTACGAAGCCCAAGACGCGCAGCTCGACCGTCACGTGGCGCTCAAGTTTCTACCGCCCGATTTGGCAAGGGACAGCCAGTTGCTGGAGCGCTTTCAGCGCGAGGCGCGGGCGGCCTCGTCGCTGAACCACCCAAATATCTGCACCATCCACGCCATTGAGCGGTACGAGCTGCAGCACTTCATCGTGATGGAGCTGCTGGTGGGGCAGACGCTGGCGGAGCGGCTGACGGGGCGCGCCATGGATGTGGAGACGATCCTGCCGCTGGCAATCCAGATGGCCGATGCGCTGGAGTCGGCCCATGCCAAAGGCATTGTGCATCGCGACATCAAGCCGGCAAATATGTTTCTGACGGAACGCGGGCAGTTGAAGATCCTGGACTTCGGGCTGGCGAAGATCACACTGAGCCAGACGACGCAGGCGGCGGACGGCGGACGGACACTAGCGGCGGGTGACGAACTGACCTCGCCCGGCTCGGCGGTAGGCACGATCTCCTATATGTCTCCAGAGCAGGCTCGCGGACAACTGGTGGATGCGCGCACCGACCTGTTTTCTACGGGCACGGTGCTCTACCAGATGGCCACCGGCACTCTGCCGTTTCAGGGAGAGACGTCAGCGGTGGTCTTCGACGCCATCCTCAATCGCGATCCGCAGCCGGCCGCCGAGGTAAATCCGGCGCTGCCCGCGGAGTTTGTCCGCATTCTGGAGAAGTGCATCGAAAAGGACCGGACACTGCGCTGCCAGACAGCGACGGAATTGAAAACCGACTTGAGCCGGATGAAGCGCAACCTGGAGTCGAACAAGAGCCGCGCGAAGGTGAAGACCGATTCGGATTCCGGCACCCAGAAGCCTGGGAAATCAGTGGCGGTGCTCTACTTCGAAAACCTGAGCGGCGCAAAGGAAGACGAATACCTGCGCGACGGCATCACGGAAGACGTGATTACGGAGCTGTCAAAGATTCGCGGACTGAATATTTTTTCGAGGCCGACAGTGCTGGCCTTCCGGGATCAGACGGTGACCCCGCAGGTGGTGGGGCAAAAGCTGGGCGCAGCATACGTGCTGACCGGGACTCTGCGCCGCTCTGGCGCGCGGCTGCGCATCAACGCGCAACTGGTGGATACGCACACGGATTTTCCGTTGTGGTCAGAGCGCTTTGACCGCGAGATGAAGGACGTTTTCGAAGTGCAGGACGAAATGGCGCGCAAGATCGCCGAGGCGCTACGGGTGACGCTTTCGCCGGAGGAGCTGGAAGCCCTGGCGGTGAAGCCGACGGAGAATCTGCAGGCCTACGACCTCTACCTGCGCGGCAAGCGCTACGCGCGGCGGCAGACGCGGCAGGACCTGGAGTTCGCGCTGCAGATGTTCGAAAACGGGGTAGCAATCGACCCCAACTTCGCGCTGGCATATGCAGCCTGCGCCAATGCGTGCGCGATGTTTTACTGCAATTACAGCCGCGATCAAGTGTGGGTGGAGCGAGCGCGTGAAGCTTCGGGAAAGGCGGTCGCGCTGCGCTGGGACCTGCCCGAAGTGCAGGTGAGCCAGGCATGGGTGCTCTATGCGGCGGAGTTGCACGACGAAGCCGTGCGCATGGTGAAGAAGGCCATCGAACGCAAGCGCGACTGCGAGGGAGCGTACTACCTATTGTGCCGCGCGCTTTTTGCGGCGGGACGCTACCAGGAAGTGCTGGACGTGGCGGAAACGGCCATCGAGGCCAGCGGCGAGGACTACAACGTATACGTGCCGATCGCGAACTCCATGGGCGCTTTGGGCAAGACAGAAGGTACGCGCAACTTGATCCAGCGCCGGATTGGGGCTCTTGAAAACCACCTGAAGCAAGTGCCGGAAGACGCGCGGGCCCGCATCCTGCTGGGCGGGGACTACGCCCGACTGGGGCGGACGGACGACGCGCTGCGCGAACTGAACCTGGCGGTAACGCTGCGCGCCAACGAGGCATCCATCCTGTACAACGCGGCCTGCCTGTACTGCGTTCTGGATCGAAGTGCGGAAGCTTTGGACGCGCTGCACAAGGCCTGGGAAGCGGGATTTCGCGACTCAGTGTGGGCGCGGCGCGACCCGGACCTGCTCAAGCTGCACGACGACCCGGAGTTCAACCGCCTGTATCCGGAATCTGCAGCGTAAGCAAGGGGTACCGTTTGACCCGTTGATCGTTGCGTGTCCGTGGCACCGCAACGGGTCCCGGCAGAGCTTCGTCCGATTCGCGAGCATGCCGAACAGAAGGACACTGAAGTTGAAACGGATCATGTCCCTGGACGCGACTTGCTCGACCCAATCCATGGAGGACTCCAGCCAATGAGCAGAATTGCGGGAAAAATTGTGGATCGGAGAAATTTCCTGAAGAACGCAGGACGGGGTGCACTGATGGCGCCTGTTGTGGCTTCGCTGAACGGGCTTGGGTTGGCAGAGGCGGCGAAGGCTCTGGAGCCGATTCCTGCTCGCACCCATCGAGCGAAATCAGCGGAAGGCGAGCCAAAGGTCTCGCTAAATGTGCGCGACTTTGGCGCGGTCGGCGATGGCAAGACGAAGGATACGCTGGCACTGCAACAGGCCATCGATCGATGCGCGGTGCTGGGCGGAGGCGAGGTCGTGGTTCCAGCGGGAGGTTATGCGACAGGCGCGCTGGAGCTGAGGAGCCATGTCGTGCTGCGCATCGAGGATGGGGCGAGTCTGCTTGGGTCGGGCGAGATGAATGATTATCCAGTGACGCAGGTGCGCTGGGAGGGACACTGGATCAAGGGACGGGTGGAGCGCGCGACGGGAATGCGGCTGCCTGCGCTGCTGGAGTTTACGAATTGCCGCGGAGTTAGCGTCGAGAACTGCTTCACCAGCCAGGCTGGGATGTGGTCGATCCATCCCGTGTATTCGGAGAACGTGACCTTCAAGAATGTCGTGGTGAACAGCGGCGCGGACGGGATTGACGTAGACTCCTGCAAACACGTGGTGATCGACGGTTGCACGTTTGAAACCGGCGACGACTGCATCTCGCTCAAGTCGGGGCGCGGCGAGGAAGGGTACACGATCAACCGGCCGACCGAGGACGTGCGCATCGCGAATTGCACGTTCACCGACCGGACTTTTGCCTGCGTTGGGATCGGGAGCGAAACGTCGGCGGGAATTCGCAATGTGGTTGTGGAGCACTGCAAATGCCTGGGTGCGCGGAGCCATGCAATCTACATCAAGAGCCGACCGGGACGCGGCGCGTATGTTGAGAACGTTACAGTGAACGATCTCGATGTTTCGGGAGCGAAGCAGGGATTTCTCCGCTTGAACAATTTGAACAGCGGGAAGCAGGATGAATTTCCCGTGCCGGGCGATGAAGGCATTCCGAAATTTGCCGAGTTTCATTTTTCGAACATTCGCGTGACGGATGTGCCCGTGCTCGTGCAGGCCACGGAGATCCACCCGCGGAAGCCGCTGATTGGCTTTTCGTTGACCAACGTGACGGGGACGTGCAGGAGCGGAATCGCGCTGGCAAACATGAAGAATGTGGTGATCCGCAACGTGAAGGTGACGGGATTCGACGGGCCTTTGCTCAGCATCGACAACGTGACGGGCGTTGGGTTGGCGGGCGCGGCGAAGATCGATCCGGCGAAGATGCCGAAGGTTCCGGAAGCGGCGCCGGCGCCGGAAAAAGCGTACGTACTGAAGTGAAAAACGATGACCGGTGCACAGTGGTCAGCTCGATTGTGCGGGAGAGAGGATGAGCAGGTTTTTACTGGGGAAGTTGGCGAAGGCGGGTTTCGGGTTTGGTGCGGTTCTGCTGCTTGCATATGCGTCTTTGGCGCGGGCGCCGGATGGCGGTGCGCAATCGACGGTGTGGCGGTTCGACAACATCGATACCATCGGCGGCCATGCGACACATGTACTTGGGCATCCGTACCTGATCGACTCGCCGTATGGGAAGGCGGTCGAGTTCAATGGCGTCGACGATGCGCTGTTTATGAACGTGCATCCGCTGGCCGGAACGAGCGCCTCCACGTGGGAAGTGATCTTCCGGCCCGACGCGGATGGCGCAGAGGCGCAGCGATTTTTTCATTTGTCGGAAATCGATCCGGCGACGGGCAAGGACACCGACAACCGCATGCTCTTCGAGATTCGGATTGTGAAGGGCCAGTGGTGCCTGGACAGCTTTGCGGAATCGAACGGATCGCGGCGAACCCTGCTGAACTGCAACGATCTGCATCCGCTGGGGCAGTGGTACCGGGTGACGGCGGTGTATGACGGAAAGACGCTACGCAACTATGTGGACGATGAGATGCAGGGAGAAGGCGAACTGCATATGACGCCACAGGGACCGGGGCACTCGTCGATAGGAACGCGGATTAACCGGCGCGACTTCTTCAAGGGCGCGATCTTCGAGGCGCGGTTCACGCCGCGAGCGCTTGAGCCGGAGGACTTTTTGAAGATGCCGGGAAAGCAAGGATCAGGGAACAGGGATTAGGGATTAGAAGACTAACCGCGGGGCTGGCCTCAAAGTCGAGACACGGGCAGTCGGAAAATTGAACAAAGCCATGGCCGATCGATCCTACGAGTTGCACGGGGAGCGCATCTTTGAATGCGCGGCGGACAGTGTGCAGTTGTGCAGCGATCGCGACGCTGTGGAGTTGATCAGCGCAGCCTTAGAACATCGCGCACGCTTCATCGTAATTCCCGCAGAACAGCTTGACAGTAATTTCTTCCACCTCAAGACGGGGATTGCCGGCGCTATGCTCCAGAAGTTCGTTACCTACCAATTCCGCGTCGCGATCATCGGCGATATCTCCGAGCATTTGAAGGAGAGTTCGGCCCTTAAAGACTTTGTGTACGAATGCAATCGCGGCTCTCAACTGTGGTTTCTAGCAGACCGTGACCAGTTGGAGCAGCGGTTGAACCCACGCGCGAAAACGGCGTAGGATCGTGAGCAGCCCACCCCCCTCTGAATTGCTGAAAGGACGTACCATGCGCAAGTGGGGCATCGTCATCAGCGTGTTCTATGCGGTCATCGTGTTCGCCCTGTTCGTGCCGGCTGGAATGAGCCTTGCGGGAGTAAAAGACCCTCTCGGGACGCTGCTCTCGAAAGACATGATCGACTTCTTCGGGGAGTGGCTCGCGTGGGTGCCGGTTATCGCGCTCATTGCAGGCCAGGCGATTCTGCTGTTCTTGTCTGTCGACACTTCTTTCAAGAAGCTGAAGCCGAGGGCGCACGTCGCGGTCTCTGTGACCATTACGTCGATGCTGTTCGCTCTCCTCGCTCTCGCGGGCATATCCGCAGTGGGCGCCACGGTGGTTGGCGACAAGTTCCTCGATCGGTACTGGGAGAGCGCGGCGCAGATGTTCGGCATTTGGGCTGCGCTCTGGATGTTGTGGGGAATCGTCTTTTATCTGTATTTCCGGAATTCTACGCAGGTGGCGACGCGGGCCGTTTCGTGGCTCATTAAAGGAAGCGTGCTGGAACTCCTGGTTGCGGTGCCGTGTCACGTGTGGGTACGGCGGCGCGGGGATTGCTCGGCGCCCCTGGCAACGAGCTTCGGCATCGTGACGGGAATTGCCGTGATGCTGCTGGCGTTTGGTCCGAGCGTTCTGCTGCTTTATAAGAAGCGGCTCGACTCCTACTCAACAAATCCATCGAAGTAGAGTTTGCGGCGCGGGCATTGGGAACGAGCCTGAACGGTTGCGAGCTTGTGTGCCGATGCAGGATGGCGAGTGGGACGCGAATCGGCTTGTTAGTCTAGAAATCTGGAGGATTCATTCGCAATGCCTGATGAGAATACTGCCGCCGGCCAAGCACTGCACGTATGGGAAGCTGGCGGCGCTGCGTCGGCTGCGGGGCTGACCGCATGGGTGAGCGCGCGGCTGGCTGCGCATGAAAGCTCACTGGCCGAGCTGCTCGCTGTGAAGGGCGAGCGCACGCCGGAGAATTCGCTGCTGCTCTACGACAAGGCGATTGAGCATCTGACATTGGCGGGTGCACAGGCGGGGATTCTGAACTCCGTGGCCGCGGACAAAGCTGTGCGCGACCAGGCGCAGATGGAGGCGCAACGCGTGGCGATGGCGGGAAGCGCGCTGAGCCTGAACCGCGAAGTGTACGACGCGCTGGCGGCGATCAAGCTGGACGGCGCGAGCACGGCGACAAAGCATTATGTGGAGCGCACACTGCTCGGCTACCGGTTATCTGGTGTGGACAAGGACCAGGCCACGCGCGACAGGCTGCACGCACTGCACGACAAAGCCACTGGCCTGTCGCTCGAATTCGGGCGCAACATCCAGGAGGGCGGAAAGACGATTGAGGCGACGCCTGCAGAGCTGAAGGGATTGCCTGCCGACTATATTGCGCGGCATCCGGTTGAGAAGGATGCGAGCGGCAAGGGGCACGTGACGCTGACCACCGATCCGCCCGACATGATGCCGGTAATGACGTTTGCGGCGAGCGCGGCGCTGCGGGAACGCATGTTTCTGGCGTACAACACGAGGGCCTATCCGGCGAACCGGCAGATACTGCTTGATCTGCTGGCGACGCGGCAGGAGATTGCGACGATTCTCGGATTCCGCAGTTGGGCGGATCTCGCGACGGCCGACCAGATGATGAAGTCGGCGGCGAATGTGCGCACGTTTCTGGCGAAGCTGGACGAAGCCAGCCGCGATGGCGCGAAGCATGAGCACGCGCTGGTGCTGGAGTTTGCGCGCGGGCGGCAGGCTGGATTGAGTGAAATCGACATTGTGAGCCGGGGGTATTGGTATGAGCAATTCCGGCGCGCGAAGTTCGATTTCGATTCGCAGTCGGTGCGGCCATATTTTCCATACGCGCGGGTTGAGGCGGGCGTGCTGAAGACGGCGGCGAAGCTGTTCAAGGTGGAGTTCCGGCCGACAAACGCGCCGGCATGGGATCCAGCGGTTTCGGTTTTCGAAGTTTTCGATGGCGGGCGGCTCGTGGGCCGGTTCTATCTCGACATGCATCCGCGCGAGGGCAAGGACAAGTGGTTCTCTGCCGCTCCGGTGGTAACGGGCGTGCGCGGGCGCCAGATGCCTGAGGCGGCGCTTATCTGCAATTTCCCGGCGGGAGATGCGAATGATCCCGGATTGCTGCAGTATTCCGACGTCGTCACGTTCTTCCACGAGTTCGGACATTTGATGCACGCGATTCTGGGCGGACACACAGAGTGGGCGGGACTTTCTGGGTTTGCGACGGAGGGCGACTTTATCGAAGTGCCGTCGCAGATGCTGGAGGAGTTTTTCCGCGACGAGAAGCTGCTGCAGTCGTTCGCGCGGCACTACGAAACGGATGAAGTTCTTCCTTCAGAACTGATCCGGACGATGAAACTGGCGGGCGCGTTTGGGCGCGCGGACTGGATCAGGACGCAGCTCTACTACACGACGCTCGCGCTCAATTTGCACGACGAGGATCCCGCGGGCATCGACCCCGACGTGGCGACGCGCGAGCTTTACAAGCAGTTCCAGCCATGGACGTGGCTCGAAGGCAATCGTATGTACGCGAGCTTTGGGCATCTGACCGGCTACTCGTCGAACTACTACACCTATATGTTCGACAAGGTGATTGCACTGGATTTCTTTGGGCAGTTCGATCCCGAAGATTTGCTGGGCTGCGAGACGGGCACGCGCTACCGCAAGGCAGTGCTCGAACAGGGCGGATCAAAACCCGGAAGAGAGATGGTGCGCGATTTTCTGGGACGCGACGAGGAGTTCGCGGCGTTCAGCAAGTGGCTGAATGAAGAATTTGATGGAGCAGAGACGTAGGGACTATGACCGCGAAGGATTTTCGGCGGATCGCGTTGAGCATGGAAGGCGCGGAGGAAGGCTCGCATATGGGCGCAGTGGATTTTCGCGTGGGCGGGCGGATTTTTGCGACGCTGGCTTCAGTGAAAGAGGGCTACGGGAATCTGATGCTCACGCCGGAGATCCAGGCAGAGTTTCTCGGCGAGCGGCCCGATTTATTTTTACCGATTCATGGCGGATGGGGACGGAACGGCGCGACGCACATCCGGCTTGCGGTTGCGGACGAGGACTCGGTACGCGGGGCGCTGCATTCAGCGTGGAAGCTGCGCGTGGAGAAGAACAAGAAAGGCAGCAAGCCGGTGGGGCGGAGGGTATCTGCCGTGGAGCGCGAAAGAGGGAAGCAATGAAAGCGGGAATCATTCGCGCAGCCGGCACGACGCCTGTCTATGGAGATTTTGAATCGCCTGTTGCTTCGGAGGGGAAGGAAGTCATTTCGGTCAAGGCCGCGGCGCTGAGTCCGTTGAGCAAATCGCGGGCTTCAGGTTCGCATTACAGTTCCGAAGGTGTGTTTCCCGCTGTGGCAGGTGTTGACGGTGTGGGATTCAACGCAGATGGACAGCGAGTTTACTTCGCCCTGCCGGAATCGCCTTACGGAGCGTTCGCAGAAAAATCGCTGGTGCGGGCGGGACATTGGATCGCGGCTCCGGACGGCCTCGACGACGTTTCGGCGGCCGCGCTCGCCAATCCGGGTATGTCGGCCTGGGCCGCGCTTGCGATACGCGCGAATCTGCGGCCCGGTGAAACGGTTCTCGTGAATGGCGCAACGGGCAGCGCAGGCGGCCTCGCAGTACAGCTTGCGAAGTATCTCGGCGCAGGAAAGGTGATTGCGACAGGGCGAAACGACGGCGAGCTCGAAAAACTGAAATCGCTGGGAGCGGATGTCACGATCCGGTTCACGCTGGATGCCGAGCATCCGCAGGGAGCCGAGCAATATGAGCAAGCGTTGATTGCCGAGTTCGCAAAAGGCATCGATGTGGTGGTGGATTATTTGTGGGGATTGAGCGCGCAGACGATCATCGTAGCCATCGCAAAGGCCGTCGAAGATGCGCATCTGGTCCGATTCGTACATGTCGGCGAGGCGGGCGGAGAGCACACGATCGAGCTGCCGGGAGCGGCGCTCCGTTCGTCGGCCATTGAGTTGATGGGCAGCGGAATCAGGAGCGTTCCGTTGCCCGAGCTGCTGGACGCGATCAGAAATGTTCTCGAGGCCGCTGTATCCGCCAAACTTCAGATCGCGACCAAGGCTGTGCCGCTCTCGACGATTGAAGAGACCTGGAACGCGCCGACGAAAGCGCGGGTTGTGTTTGTCATACAGTAGATCGCCCATAATTTCCGCTGCGCGGATCAGGATGATTTTGCGCCCGTGAAGCCGGCGAGGATCTGCGTCATCATGTCGTTGACGGTGCCGGGCGAGCTGGGCAGGAAGATGGTGCTCGCCTTGCCCGTGACGCCCACTTCGCGCAAGGTGTCAAAGTACTGCGTCATGAGGACCATGGCGATCACGTCTTTGGCGGTCGAGCCTTCGACGGCGCCCTTGAACTCTTCGACGGACTGCTGCAGGCCCTTGATGATGGCCTGACGCTGGCGGGCGGTGCCGTCGCCTTGCAGAGCCTTCGATTCAGCTTCCGCCTCGGCCTGCTTCACTTTCAGGATTTTTTCGGCTTCGCCGCGGGCCTGGGCCGCGATCTGCTCGCGCTGCGCGGCATTGATGTCGTTCATGGCTGCCTTGACCTTGGCGTCGGGAACGATGTCGGTGACGAGCGCGCGCAGAATGTTGTAGCCGAATGTGTCCATCACTTCGTCGAGGTCGCGCTTCACGGCGCCGGAGATCTGCTGCATCTGCTCGAAGGCCTCGTCGAGGGTGAGAGTGGGCACGTGGCCGAGGATGGAGTTGAAGACGTAGCTCTCAATCTGGCTCTGCGGATTCGAGAGCTTGTAGTAGGCGTCAAAGACTTTTGCTTCGACGACCTGGTATTGCACGGAAACGGGAATGGTGACGAAGACGTTGTCCTTGGTTTTGGTTTCGACGTTGACCACGGCCTGGCGCACCTGAAGATCGACAAGGCGCACGGTCTCGCACCAGGGCAGCAGGAATTGCAGGCCGGGGCGCGCGACGCGGTTGAATTTTCCAAAGCGCTCCACGACGCCGGCTGAGTAGGTGCGCACCGTGTACATGGTTTTGAGGATGGTGACGAGCAGAAGGATGCCGACGATGGCAGCAACGATAAGAAAGAAAACAACAACTCCGGAATTGTCCATGACGACCCTTTCATTCTCCGGCGCGGGAGCGGCGAGTAGGGTGCAGATTGGGCCCGCGTTTTCGAGATGCAGGAATGATACCGCAGGGGTGCAAATGACGCGTTGCACGAAGCCCGATCAATGAAGACGGCCGTTCTTGCGTCAGATTCCGCCTGAAGCGCTACGGTTGCGCTGGGGGCTCGGCGTACTTGTTGTGGAAGAGGTGGCGGTTAATGTCGGGCCAGAATTCCTTGAACCAAAAAGAAGCTGCGTCGATTCCAACGTCCTCTGCCCACTCAGATGCTGTGTTTCCAACGGAGCGTGAAGCAGACGGGTAATAAAGATTGGAAATGCCCGAAGCGGCGCCAGCGCCAAAAACTTCGCTCACATTGAAGACTTCGTTCCCGGAGTTTGAGCGGGTGACGACCGCGCGGCTGAGGGCGTAGCCCGTGCGCTTGATGAATCCGCCGTGGCCGAGGGTGTAATAGCGCGAGTCTTCGCGGGTAAGGGTGGGAAAGATGAACTCAACCATGTAGTTCTCGCTGGTCTGGTCCACGGCTGAATGCCAAAAGTACCGAGCGTAGCCGGCCGCGCCCTGATGGAACTCGGGCGTTGCGCGCTCATGATAATCGTAGACGGCGATGACGGCAGGAATGAAGATCGCGGAGTAATCGAACGAATCTTCAGTGCAATCAATAAACTTTTCTTTGACGGTCTCCGGGGGTAGCTTCTGGTTGGCGCTGACGGCGCGGAAGTTGGGGATGATGCCGAGGATGCGCTTGGTTTGCTGACCACTTGAATCCTGCGGCGCGCTTTGTGCCGGCTGATTTTGCGGCGCGGAATCGTTTCTGCCGGGGGACTGAGTCGCGGCGGCGGTTGGCGTTTGCGATGCCGAATCTGGCGCCGGAGCTTCGGTGGTCGAGGCTGCGAAGAAGCCAGGAGGAGGATTGTCAACGCCGGCTTGCTGAGCTGCCAGGCTGGCGCAGTTGTTGAGGCCGAATACTGCAACGACAGACAGCCCGAATAACGAAAGCGGACTGGAAAATAATTTCCGGAAGCGAAATATCAAAGGCATGGGGAGGGTCTCTCGACGAGAGTAGGTACCACTTTTCGTACTGACTTTGACCATTTCAAGAGGCGGAAGGAGAGCATGGATTTCAGGGGATGGGCCATTCATCGACACAGGTCTCCCGCGGTGTGGGATACCGACTATAGATGCTCTTTTCGCGAACAATGATTCACGGCAAATTGGGCTGTGCGGCTATTTCGGGTTCTGCCCCTGCTGCTTCTTCTGCTTTGCGGCTGCGTCCGCGGCTTTTGCCTGGGCGTCGAGGCCATGCGTGGGGTCTTTGTGGAAGAGCTTTCGCGAGATGTCGGGCCAGAACTCCTGGAGCACACCGCCAAAGGTGCCTTCGCCGGTGACGATCAGGCCATTATCGATGGTTTGGCCCAAACCTGCAGTTTGCGATGGGTAATACAGATTGGAGATGGCGCCGGCGATGATGTTGCCGCCAACGTTGGAGTAGTTGGGCTCCCACTTTCCGGTGTTGTCGTGCTTGCAGATAAAGCTGGTTGCGACGGCATAGAGAAAGCGGTGCTTAAATGTGCCGTGGCCGAGACGGAAGTAGCGCGGATCCTGGTGCAAGAGAGCAGGAAGGAAGCCGTTGCCGATCATGGCGCCATCGAAGGCGTCGAGATAAGCCGCGCCTGAGCGCTTGAAGTAGCCTTCCGGGCCCCAGCCGAAACCGGTGCCGTTGTCTTGCGCTTCGGATAAACCCGCGACGACGAATGCAATCCCGAATTGATAAGGGTCGACGGCGGAACGGAAGGCGAGTCCGATTTTTTGGCTTGCGCTCATGGACGCGGCATCGCTGCGATAGGTGACGTTGAAAGACGGCAGGATACCGACGACGCGCTGCTTTTCCTGTTCCTTGATCTGCTCGGCGGCTTTTTCGTGCTGGCTCTGTTGCGATGTGGGCGGCGGCGCGGGGGTCTGGGCGCTGGAACTGCTTTGCTGAGAGCTGGAACTACCTTGCGGGCCGCTGTTTTGCTGTTCGCTGGAAGAGCTGCTTGGCGCAGGCGCAGATTCCGGGGCCGGTTGCTGGGAGTTTTGCGACGGCGCGGACTGAGGATCGACCGCAGCCAGGTCGATTTGCGGGGTGGGAGCGTCAGGTATCGCGGATGACGAACCGACGGTTGATGCGGGCGGGGCTAAACCCGGCTCCTGCGCAAGCAGCCCGGACGATAAACCTAGAACGGCCATCCCAGAAACGAGCCGCACAGCGGCTCCAATGAAACGTAATTGCATTCACTCACCTGTCGTGCGATTCGGCGACCGCCGGCACCGACCGCCGCAAAGGCAAGCCGGTCCGAAATCTAGCCACTTGGATCGTTTTTTGGCTGCGGTGGCGCCGAATCAAAAGCACCAAGCCGCTTCTTTGATTATCAGCAAGTCCTGCTATTTAGACGCTTTTGCGCGCCGCCGGACGCAGAAATGTCCCCTTCTCAATAACCCAAAGCACGCGGAAACAACGAAGCGGGCGTTCTATTGCCGATTTTTAATCTGGATTCAAAGATTACTTGTGACTTAGGCCTCGAAATCGATATAGCCGCGCTGGGGATCGGTGTTGACGAGCTTGACGGTGACCCTATCGCCGACGTCAAGGCCTTTTCCGCCACGAACCACCATGCCTTCAGCGTGTGGATCGAGGATACGCACGAAGGTTCCGTGATCGGTAGCGCCGGTGACGATGGCCTGATAGGTTTGCCCAATGTGCGGATGAAGAACCACCGCGGCAATACGTTTTTGCATCTCGCGCTCCACTTTGCGGGCGGCGTCCTCCATCTCAGTGCATCGCTGCGCGATGGCGTTGAGGTCGTCTTCAGAGTATGGCGCTGCGGACTTCGTAAGCCACGCTTTGAGGACGCGCTGCGTGACGACGTCGGGGAAGCGGCGATTGGGCGCCGTGGAGTGCGTGTAGTCGCGGACCGCGAGGCCGAAGTGACCGGGCGAGGGCGCATTGGGTTTGATCAGCACATATTCGCCGGGCCCCATGAGCTTGATGACCGCGAGCGAAAGATCGGGAAAGTGGTCGGGGTCCTTCTGGTTTTGCGCAATGAGAAAGTCGTTGAGGGCCTTGGAGTCGGGCTCGGCGGGCAACGTGGTGCCCTTTTGCGCGGCCAGCTCGACGATGCGGTCCCAGCGCTTGGGCACTCGCACAATTCGGCGGATGGAGGCGAGGCCCGCGCTTTCAAAGGTGCGCGCGACGACGCCGTTGGCTGCAACCATGAACTCTTCAATGACCGACGTGGCGCGGTTCTTTACGATGGGCGCGATTCCAATGACGTCGTCGGTCACCAGTACGGGCTGCGTCTCGATGGTCTCGAATTCAAGCGCGCCGTGCTGGTAGCGGCCGCCCGCCATGCGCTGCGCGGCCGTGTCCTGCAGCTTGAGCTGCGCGGCAAGATCGGAGCTGGCAGCAACCTTCGCCGGCGCCGCGGCTTTGCCATCGAGCCATGCGCCGATGCCCGGATACGCCAGTTGCGCCCGGTTGCGCACCAGTGTGCGGTAGGCTTTTTCGTCGGAGGTGGCTCCACTGGAATCGACGGAATACTCGACCACGATGGCCGCGCGATCCTGGTTCTCGTTCAGGGAAGTGATGCCTTCAGAAAGCTCAGTGGGCAGCATGGGAAAGATGGAAACGCCGGTGTAAACGGAGGTCGTCTCAAACTGCGCATGCTTGTCGATGACGGTGCCCCGCGATACGCGCGCGTCGACGTCGGCGACGCCGATGAGCACGCGAATGCGGCCGTCGGGCAACTGCTCTGCCCACTCGATCTGATCGAGATCCTTCGAAGTGTCGTTATCGATGGAGGACCAGAGCAGGCCGCGCAGGTCGGCGAGACCGTCAACGGCCGGAAGCGCGGGCTGAGCTTCGATTGCGGCCAGCTCCGTTTGGGTTCCAGCGGGGAAATCGGGTTGAAAGCCGTGCTCGATCATGGACGCATGGGCCGCGGCCACAAGATTGAAGTGAAAGGGATGAGTGGAATGCATGGAGGATGGAGCTCCTAGAGTGTTTTGAGCGGTGTTTCGCGCGACATGCCAGCCTAACATGGAGGGCGGGACTCCGGGGCTGCGGGACTGCGAGAGAAGTAGAAGGAAAGCAACCCGGCTCACTGCGGCTGCACGTTCACCGTGAAATACAGAGTCTGGCCGGTGACCGCGTTGTCGACGTAGGCGGTAGCCGTGACTTTGAGTGTTGCGACGCCGAGCGGCGTGCCGTTGGGAGCGAGCACACTCGAGGTGTTGCAACTGGTGACGAGGCCGATGAGCGGGACGAGCAGGAGAAGAATGATGAAGCGCCGCGCGCCGCGAAGGAAAAAAACGCGCCGGCGACGGCCGAAGGAAACGATGAAGAAGATCATTGCGGCAAGCGCAGAGCCTCCCGCAGCTTGTGGCCAATGTGAAATGTGGCGGCGGGATGTGGACGCGTTGGCGTAGAGCGGGCCGCCGGAGGCAAAGGTCTGGACCGCGAACGTGACCGTGGCCGTGGGCGTGACCTGCTGCGGAGTGGGCGTGCAGGTCATGTCGTCCTGCAAGGCCACCGCGCAGACCACCTGCACTTGGCCTGTGTAGCCGCCTGCGTTGGTGACCACGAAGGATTCCGAACCGGATTGGCCCAGCACAATATTGAGGTTGGTGGGCGGATTGGTTGCCGACGGCGCGAGGGTGAATCCCTGAACGCTGATGTCGAGCGGATTCGAGGTACCCGAAGCGAAGACGGTATCGCCCACGTAGTAGGCGGTGATGGAATCCTCGCCAGTGGGAAGGTTCTGGATGGTCAGCGTGGCCGTGGAAGCGTTGTCAACGGAGAGCGCGGAGAGCGCGGACTGGCCGATGACCACGGTGCCATTGAGAAAGACAATTGAGCCGGTCGGATTTTGCTCGTCGAGTGCAGGCGGGGCTGTCGTGGGCGTGACCGTCGCCGTGAGAATGACGGCGGTGCCTTGCGGAACCGTGACGTTGTTGGCGGCGAGGGTGACGGTGACCGGAATCAGGATGGGTTTGACCGGCAAGAGCGCTGCTGCGAGGGGGGATAGAGAAAGGGTGCCCAGGAGAGCAAATGCAAGCCGCGGACCGAAGCTTCGTCGCTGCATCCTGATTCTCGCCGTACGAAGTGCGCTACCGTCTGGACCCGATTGTATCGCTGTAAAGGAGAATGGAGCGCTCGAAAGAGATGGGGCGATTCAAGAAGAGCAACGCAGATTCTGCGACTCGTCGCTTCCCACCCCACGGACTAAGACCTGCCCGTGGGGGCCCCAGATTCAGCGATTCGCTCAAGACGGCAGATTCTCGAAATACACGGCTACTGAATGCCGAGATCGGAAAGCACTTTGGGTTTGGCTTCCTGGACGGCGAGAAGGTTGTGGCAAACGGAACAGTCCTGAGGAATGGTGTCGCCGTTCTTCGCGGTGTGGCTGCCGTCGTGGCAACGGAAGCAGCCCGGGTAGTCCATGTGGCCGATGTGATTGGGATGCGTTCCCCAGGTCACGTTCATGAAGGGGAATACGTTCTGGTCGTAGAGCGAGACCAGTTCCTTGCCCGCTTGATCGACCAGAGCCGCATTCTGCGAGAGCACGCCGGGATTCTGCGATCGATAGAAGGCCAGAAGCTGCTGGGGAATCTGGACGCCGGCCTGTTCCTGACTCGAATACGTTCCATTCAACAAAACAAGGCCCTCTTTGTGAATCCACGGCAGATTGGAACTGATGGCGCCAGCCTCCATGGCCTGGTCAACGGCCTCCTCCGCGGTAACGAAGGTGTGCGCGGCGCGGTTGTGGCAGTCGATGCAATCCATGACCCTGCGGTCGCCCTTGGGAACGCCGCTGCCGGCCGGGAGAGTACTGTACTCGGTGAATGAGCCGTCGGCGTTCTGCCGCTCCACCCAGGGAATCGTGGTGCGCGAGGGGTCGGTAGAGACGTACTCGATGTGGCCAAGGTGGACGCCGTGGATGCCCGTGTAGCGCTGCGAGAGCGAGTCAACGCCGCCGAGGTGCAGGACGAGCACGGTCTGCGTCTCGGTATTTTGCTCGTCGTCAGCAAAGTTTGGCTTGACCAGGAGCTTGTCGCCGTCAAAGCGCGTGGGCGTGTGGCAGCCCTCGCAGGTGTAGCGCGCGGGGCGCAGGCTGGTGACCGGCGAGGGAATGGGCGTGGGATAGTTGGGAATAATTTTTGGGGCGAGCGGCGCAAGCGGATGGAAAGTGACTTCAATGAGCTGCTTGGTGCCGTTGACCTTGGCACTGAAATAAGCTTGAGCGCCGGAGCCGATGTGGCAATCGACGCAGGCCACATGGGAGTGCGGCGAGATCTGGTAGGCCGTAAACTCCGGCTTCATCACGTGGCACGAGCGGCCGCAGAACTGCGGCGAATCCATGTACTCCGCGCCGTGATAGCTGGCCGTGGCTACGACGAGGAAGTTGACGATGGTGAAAACGAGAACAATGTCGAGCCCGTGACGGAACTTGTGGTCGTTGAGATCGATGCGGGGAAACGCGACGGGAATCTGGCCGGCCTTCTGGAGCTTTCTGCGCCGGACGAGAACGCCGACAGGAATGAGCGCCAGGCCCAATAGGAAAAGCAGCGGCAGGATGAGGAAAAAGATAATGCCCAGGTAGGGGTTGTCACTGAGATGGCCGGCGAGCTCGGCCAGCCAGTAGCTGATCATGGTGATGCCGGAGGCTGTGGTGATGGCGCCGCCGGTCAGGCTGATGGGATTGTTGCCGAAGAACAGCGCCGGACGAACCCAGCTATCGCGGAATTTCTCAAACAACGACACGATTCCTCAACCTCCATTGGTCGACGGCCCGCCGGGGGATGACGGGCCTGCCTTTAAACAACTGCGCTGATTCCAGTGCTTACTTGAGGGTCTTGAAATACGCGGCGACAGCCTGAACTTGCGGATCGGTCAGTCCAGCTATAGGCTTCATCTTGCCTTTGCCGTTTTTCACGGTGACAGCGATCTGGCTCACAGTGAGGGACTGCATCGAAGGATCGGAGACCGGCTTGATGCCCATCATCTTGGCCATTCCCGCGCTCGGCGTGCCGGTGGGCCCATGGCACATTGCACACTTTGCTTTGTAAGTGGCCCCGCCATCCTGAGCGAAGCACATGGAGCCGGCGAACGCGACCACCGCAGCCAGCACGATTCCGGAACGAAAACTCTTACTCATAGCGAATCTCCTTGGTTTGTTTCGAGGCCCGCACGTTCGAGCGCCAGCCTTGTTGTTGTTACTGTCTCCGGCTCGCGATCACAGCCGTTGGTTCCGCAATCGAGATAGTAGCAGGAACCGCCTGACGCAAACCTGCGCGATCGATATTCGCCAACGGGGATTCTTGTGAGCGACGATCGCGCCGGCTTGATTTTGGTCTTGCACTTCGTCTTGCTTTTCCGAGGCCCGCGATCTTACTTGGCGAGGGAACGGAAGTACAGCACCGAGTCCTTGATCTGGGCATCGGTGAGCTTGCCCTTGAATGCCGGCATCTTGCCTTTGCCGTTGGTAGTGTCGGTGATCATCGTCGCTTCACTCAGCGACTTGACCGAAGGATCGCTGACGGGCTTGACGCCCATCATCTTGGCGATACCTGGATTCGGCGTGCCTTCAGCACCGTGGCAGCTTTGGCATTTTGCTTTGTACGTGTCCGCTCCCGCGCTTTGCGCGTAGGTCAGTGTTCCTTGAGTAGCGGCTAACATGGCGGCGATCATCATTCCATTCGTGATCTTCATTGCCAATTCCTTCTTTCTTTCGGTGGTTCACATCTCGATCGCGGAGCCCAGTTCTCGCGGTCAGAACTCCCAGTGCACGCCAAGGGTAACGTTGTTGGCGTGGAATTCCCGCGGCGCGGTTTCGCCGGCATTGGAAAGCGTCACGCCGGTTTGAACGCCGGTAAGAGAACTGCAGGCAACGACCGGGGCGGCAGTTGTGGCCGACGGCAGCGCGGTAGAAGTGGAGCAATACTGCGAGCCCGAGGGACCGCCCTCACCGTAACCGTAGAAGTCGTATTCCGCCTTGAAAATCAACTGCGGATGAACGGCATAGGCAACGTTCACATACGGAGTTTGATAGCTGGAAACCAGCGAGCCGCTGACGTCGCGAGGATCGTTGAAGAAGCGGGTGCCGTTGACGGAGCTGATGCGATACCCGACATTGGCGTGGGTCTTCGTGGTCGGGGAGACCGTGAGGGATGCCGATCCCGATTGCGTCGGAGCATCCATGAAGTTCTTCACCGGCCCGAATTCGAGATAGGAAGCGCCTCTTACGGTTGCGCCGGGACAACCGGCGCCGTTCGCAGGCGCGGCAGCCAGTGGCAGCGCCGCGGATGCGCCGCCGTCGTAGCAGATGTTGCTGGCGAGGTACACGTCGCTGTAGGCGTAGTTGAAGTCGAATCCGTAGTGCTCATTGGGAGCGATATCGGTGGCCAGGCTGAAGACGCGGCTGTGATCGACATGGTTGAGCGGGCCATCGGCAGGCGATGAGCCGGAGTTGTTGGTGTTGTTATGCCGCTCCAGATCGTTGTACGCACCAGAGATGGTTGCCCAGGTCTTCGGCCGGTAGAGGGTGTGCACGCGATAGTGCTTTGTTTGCCGCGGGCCCATGGGGGTGAAGGCGTTGTCGTCGTAGAGCACTTCAACCGAGCCGTTCACATCCCAGTTGTTTGTGGGACGAAATGCGGCATTGAAGATCGCGCCGTTTTCGTTGATGGTGACGGTTCCGCCGTTTGTCTCGCCTGGGGTTAACGGAACGTTGCCGGGATTGCCGCCGGGATCAACTGCGACGGTCGATGTTGCGGGGCTGTATGCGTTCTCGGCGATCATGTGCGTGCGGTAGCGATAGGTGAGCGAGAAGGTGGTGCGAGGCAAAGCATCCCAAGTCGCGGTCAGATTATTGGTGAGGAACCTCTGGCCGAAGTAAGCCGGCCAAGCTACGCCGATGTTGCCGCTGCCTTCAAAAGTGGAGCTGCCCTGGGCGGCGGTTGTTGACGACAACGTCGGGTTGTTGACGGTCTCGTTGCCTGTCGACGTGGTTGTGTCGAGCGGGGTCAATTGAGTGGTCAAGCTCGTCATGGTCGTCGTGCCCGGCTGATGAACGTTGGAGTAATCGACCTGCTCGGAGAGACTGAAATTCCTGAGAACCTGCCACACGATCCCGTAGTCGGCGGCGACTGCCTCACGCTGGCCGCTGCCTGAGGCCTGATACGCGAGCGAACGCGTTGCCCCGGCAGTCTTGGTGCCTATAGTGAGGCCCTGGAAACCCTCATTGTAGAAAGGCATTTTCATTGTGGCTTTGGTGTAGCGGAAGTCCCCGTTCATCGAAACATTTTTGAGGCTGTTGCTCTGGAGGCGGAGGATCTCGGTTGGGAAAAGGACACGCGTGGGAGCCGAGCGCATGTACCCGATAGAGACAGCGCAGGCCGGATTAATGATGGGCAGGCCGCCCGCATTGGCCGAGGAGAGCATTGGATTGCCGCCCATGCTTCCCGCATTGCAGGAGCTGCTGGTGTAGGGCGTCAGAGCATCGTAGTTGGCGAGAAGGGCAACCTTGGTTCCGTCCGCTTCCTGAACGTAGAGGTAGCTGGGATCCAGGGTGAAGAAGGTGTTGTCCTTAAAGGCGTCGATTTGTTCTTCAAAGGTCAGCCGCGTGCCCTGGACGGGCTTCCAATCCATCGCGAACGTGTAGTCGTCGGTGCTGTGCCGCTGATATTCCTCAAGCAGAACGTCGTAGGAGCCGGCGAACTGGTACCCGCTCGGACTCAGGCTCGGCCCTTCCATATTGTTATGCGAGTAGTCAAAGCGAAGCGTGAAGACGGAGAGTGGGAATAGCGTGAGGCCGGTATCGGTCATCCGGCGAACTGTGTTGAACAGGAAGGAGGAGTTCTGCTGCTGCGGCCACGGCAGAGTGCTGGTGGGCGAAGCGGTGGGCCCGATGGGCATCGTCTGGCCGCTGGGAATGTTCGGGTTGCCCAGCAGATCGTAGTCGAAGTACCGCCGGTCGCGACGGAACAGCCCTGAGAACTCGTAGAACTTAGATTTGGAGAAGTCGAGCTTGGCGAAGTTCATCGGATCGCCGCCGAAGCCGTTGCTGAAGGCCTTGAGATCGTCGACAAGGGGGTTTTTGTTCGAGGAGAGCGCACGCAACTCAAACGTCTCGCCAAGCACGCGCGGACCGGACTTCTGATTGACCAACGTGTCGTACATGGCTCCACTGCCCGAAAGACCGTTCATATGTCCACCAACGTCAAAGGATTGATGGAGGACATAGCCATCGGGCGCGGACACAGGCGCATTGGGCGCGGGCGCGGACGGGTCCTGGGCGACTGCGATGCAGGCTGCTGCCAGAAACATTGCCACGACCATTCCCACGAACATTGCAAAAGACGGCTGTTGATTGCGAATTCGAGCTAACCAGCCAACGTTCTTCATATGAAGCCTCACTTAAATCAAACTTGTTGCCGACCACGAAAAACTTGAACCGTTTTGAAATCTGTCATGGGAGCTGCGCCACGCTGCCTAGGCGCGGCGCCTCTCCAAATCTCCTATCGGAGGAATGCTGCATTGATGTTCGAACCATGGATATAGGTGTGGCAGCTGGTGCATGGCGCGAGCTCCGCCGATCCCTGGCCCATGCCGGTGATAGCGTGCAAAGAAACCGGGCTGTGGCACTGGTTGCAGAGCGTATTGATGCTCGGCATATTCAAGAGCCGCGCGTTTTGCGAGCCATGGGGCGAGTGACAACTGACGCATCCCTCGGCCTTGACCGGCACGTGCTCATATACGAAAGGACCACGAACGTCGGTGTGGCACTTGGTGCAGATCGCATTCTGATCCGCGGTCGACCTAAGGTTGCTGTTCTCGAAGGTGCCGTGCACATCATGGCAGTCACTGCACTTCATGAGGCCTTCGTTGACCTGGTGATGGAACGGCATGCCGAACGCGGGCTTCACGTCGCCATGGCACTGGAAGCAGAGCGTGGGCTGCGGAGCCTTGAGAAGCGTCTCGTCCTTACTGCCGTGAATGCTGTGGCAGCTGGTGCATCCGACATTGGCCTTGGCATGAGGAGAGCGATCGAAGTTGGGATGCGCGCCCGCATGACAGCTGAGGCACTTGGTGTCGACGTCTTTGGTCGAAGCCTTGGCGGGATCGAAGATCTTGGTCACGTCGCCGCCGCCGTCCACGTGCTGACTGCCGGCGCCATGGCAGTTCTCGCAGGTGACGCCGCTCGCGTTCCCGTGCATCAACGTCATCTTGGTGTGAGGATTGGTGGCGAAGCTCTTGGCCACGTCCGCGTGACAGGTGGCGCAGGTGTCAGAGCCAACGAACTCGGCGTGACTGGCCGGCGTGGCCTGCGCGGCGGGCGCGGTCGGCGCGGCCTGAGCTTTGGATCCCGGTGGTGGAGCTGCCAGCGCCGTCGCGCAAAGCAGGCCCGCAGCCAACAGGAACATGAAAAACACTCGCAGTCCCGGCCGTTTCCCGGGAGCCGCACCATTGAATAAACGCGTTACCGGCCTATCAGTATGCATGCAAATTACCGCCTTCAAAGAACTTCGTAGAACTGCTCAGAAGCACCATCAGCCGCCGCTTCAGACTGAATGTGGTGGATTCTCCCTGTGAGCGCGAGCACCGCTGGAGCATTTTGCGGACGCTTGCCGGTGCGGAGCATCACCATATGCACGAAAGATTAAGGTTTAGGCGCAATGAGTGGCGGTGATGCCTATCACATGAGATGAGGAGGCGCATCTTGGCGTATAAGCCCATTGATTGCTGCATTTACTTAATCGTCTACTCGAAGGTTCTGGGGGCGCCGTCACACCGCGAGAACTCTGCTTTCAAACGTGAGGCCTATCACATCCAAAACCCCCGACATTCGAGCAAACTCGGAGCAAGTGCCGCTGTTGACGGAAGCCAACAGGGGTATTTGGATCTCAGCCGCAGCTTGAATGGCTGGAAGGCAAGCCGACAAGCGCGAGAGACGAAGGGCCGCGTCGGGATGGGAAGAGGGAAGACGATGGCTGACATGCAGATTTCAATTGAGGAGCCGTCGCGATCAAGGCACCTGGGCCGGACCTCGCCGCTGGGTTGCGCGGCGTGCGCGAATCGGCGTCCGGGCTGGTTTTGCTCGCTCGGAAGCGCTGTTCTAGCCGATCTGGAGCTGGCCACGAGCACGATTTCGCTCCCCTCGCAGGCTTCGCTCTTTACCGAAGGTGAGGACGCTCGCTGTTTGTACCTGATTTGCAGCGGCTATCTGAAGCTGACCGCGGGACGGCCGGAAGACCGGCACATGATTGTTCGCGTCGCCGGCCCGGGATCGATGCTGGGGCTTTACGCGGTGCTTTCGCACGGCGTTTACGAAGTTTCAGCCGAGTCGCTGACGCCTGCCCAACTGCGGCCCGTGGAGCGGGAGCGGTTCCTGAGCTTCCTGCGGAATCACAAGGAAGCGCAATTACGCGCAGTGCAATGCATCTGCCAGGAGTACCGCTTCGCATTGCAGGATGCGTGCCGCATCGCGCTGGCCGAAACGGTGGCGGCGCGGCTGGCGCGCCTGCTGCTGGAGCTTGCGCATCAGATCGGCGAGCACACTGAAGCCGGAGAATTCCGGTTTCCGCTGCTGCTGACGCACGAGGAGATGGCCTCAATGACGTGCACTACGCGCGAGACCGTCACTCGCACCCTCGGCCAGTTCCGCAAGGATCACTGGATCTCGATTGAAGACTCCAACGTGACGATTCACGAACCTGTCCGCTTGCAAAACCTCCAGTAACATCCCTCTGGAGAGGCGCCCGCAGACCGGACTTTTTGGCTCCCATGCGCCCCGGTTGCGGAGCCCAAAGAGCTATCATTCTTACTGGAACACTGTTTTCCAGGTTGGAGTTCGAGCTACGCATGAATCGCTTTCTTTTGTCCCTTTCTGCTGTTCTTCTATGGTGTACGACCGCAACCGCCCAGAGCCCTGCCCCCGATCCAGCATCAGGATCGGTTCCGCCTGCCGCCAACAACGGCGCGACGGAATCCATCAGTCCTGAAATCCTGGAATTCCAGAAGATCGAAGACAGCTGGTCCGACGCCGTGAACCGGCGCGACCAGTACAGCCTGGAGTTGGTGCTTTCTCCGCTGTATGTCGACGTCTCAGCAAGCGGCGACGTGACCACGCGCAACCAGCAGGTGGCGCAAGTGCTGAGCGCCGATGACAAGACACTTTATCTCACCCAAAAAGTCGTGACCGTGCGCATGCTCGGGGATATCGCCGTGGCGAACGGCACCTACAACCTGCACCACAAGGTCGGCTCAGCCCAGGTGGACGAAAAAGGCATCTTTACGCAAGTCTTCGAGCGAGTGCACGGCGGCTGGCTTTGCATCAACTCGCAGCGCACGCTTCTGCGGCAGGATGCAAGTTCGAGGAAAAGGGAGTCCGCGCCAGAAACGCCTTTCCACCTGCCGAACCCGTTCTCCAGGGGCGAAAAGGGGCCGCAGTAGCGGCCACGCAAACCGGACGATTCGCGCGTCAACTCAATCCAGCGGATTTTTGCGTTTTCTAGAGCGCGGCCAACGCCTCGGCCTGGTTGGGGAACAGGCGCGCGTACTTGGTGATGCCCACCATGGTGAAGACCTTCGTGAAGTGGGGGGATAGGCCGTAGATACACACGGTTTGTCCCGAATGCGCGGCTTGAATGAGCAATTGAATGATGAGGGCGATTCCGCTGGAGTTAATGTAATCAACTTTCGTGAAGTCCAGCAGGATGAGCTTGGTCGTGTCCCTGGGCAGCGCTTCGTAGGCGCCGAGGACAGCGTCTTTCGAGGTGCTGGCGATGTCGCCCTCATAACGGAGGACGGCTACCGGATAGCCGGTGGGGGACTTGATCTGGTCAACGTGCGTTTTGGTCTCGCTCTCCACTTGTCGATCGCCTCCGCGTTCATTTGGGGTGCTGCTTTAGTCTATTCCGCCCCTTTGTTCAGCTTGATGACAAGCCGGACATAGCTGCTTTTGCCATCGGAACCGGTGACCCATTCTGCTTCGTCGACCAGCGCCTGGATGAGGAACATTCCCATGCCGCGGGCATCTTCTTCGCCGTGCATCTTGCGATCGATGTCGGGTTTGACGGGCTGCGTCGTGATGCCCTTGCCGTCATCCATCACCTTGACTTCCAGTTTGTCGGTATCGGCGCGAAGAACCACGCCGACCGACAGCTTTTCATTGAGCCGGTTGCCATGTTCGATGGCATTGATGCAGGCTTCGGCCACAGCCGTTTTGAGGTCTTCCACGCGATCTTCTGGGAAACCCATCAGCTTGGCCACTGCCGAGGCCGTGCTCATGGCCACCTTTTCGTAGCCCATTTTGGTGGGCAGACGAACTTCGACGGTGGTGGATTTCGGCTTGTCCATTACGGCATTTCTCCGCGACACAGCGCCAGGGCGGTCATGTCGTCAGCCTGCGGCCCGCCCTCGGCAAACGCCTGGATAGCTCCCCATAATGCATCGAGGATACCATCGGCCTTGGGGCAGGAACACGTAGAAAATTCATTCAAAAGCCTTTCCGGACCAAATTCCTCATCTCCTCTGAAGACCTCAGTCAAACCGTCGGTATAGAAAAGCAGGCGCGCGCCGGCCGCGAAGAAGTGGCGCTCACTCTCGTAGCGCATTCCGGGCAAAAGGCCCAAAGGAGCTCCCGCAGCATCGAACTGGATCGGCGACTGGCCCGGCGTGACCAGGAATCCTGGATTGTGGCCGGCATTCACCACCTCGATTTCCCCGGTGGCGGGATGCAGCCGGAGAAAGATCGCCGTGACATAGCGCCGGCGCGCCTCCTCGCCCTCGGCCCAGTGGTGCTGGTTCATGCGCGTGGCCAGTTCGTCGAGCGGGGGCCCGGTGATGGCCATGCCGCGAAATGCCGCGCGGAAACTGGTGGACATGATGGCCGAGGCCAGCCCTTTGCCAGCCACATCGGCCACAGCAATCAGCAGGCTGCCGTCAGGCTGCTCAACAATATCGAGATAGTCGCCGCCTACTTCGTAGCAGGTGTCGGAGCGAAAGGCGATGGAATAG
>JBEKRG010000052.1:0-31559 GCA_049518955.1 Occallatibacter sp. | reverse complement strand
GTAAAACGCAGCAGCTGTGTCCGCGAGCCCTTCTTGCGAACTACAACTTCGCCCCGTGCGTTGACGCCTACAAAGTGAAAAACTGTCTTCCCTAAATCGATGCCGATGTTGCGAATCTCCATTGAACACCTCCTGTGTCTACCACTACACCCCCAGAGGGGCTCAGGCGGCGGACCATGCCAGTAGTTATATATCAGTAAACAGATCACTCGGATTTACGACCGAGTTCGTGTCACTTGGCCGTAAAACCGGCTTCGCGTCGAATAGAGTCCGGGGCCAGTACCCGCGAAACCACATGGACGCGTTGCCGACTTTACAGACAGGTGGATCATTGACCTCCTCAGTATCAAGGCACCGCCAGGGCCAAAGCCATGCGCGGCTGTTGCTCAACTTGTTACTGACGAGTGGCCGGTCATCCGGCCAGATCTTTCACTCACGATAAAGCCGACCTCTCGCGACTTATCGTGTTGTTGCGACGCATGGCCGCTTTCAAGAAGAGGCCGACGAGCCTCTGAAACTGGAGGCCTTGATCCTGCGGGGTCCCAGAATCACTGAGCTCGAGGTCGGTGCTCCGGCTCAGACTTCAACCAATCCGAGGAGTGCTTTTCAATCGCAATTCTCACCAATTGACTCCGCGTTCTTACCCCGGCCTTTCGGAAGAGTTCCTGAATCACAGCTTTGATTGAACTCTCTGAGGCGTCCAACTTCCATGCAATTTCCTTATTCGCGAGGCCATCGAGAATTCCTCTCAGGACTTCGATCTGGCGGGAAGTCAGGGGACGTGTGTGTTCCATACGGTCTGTCTGGACATTTCTGGCCGCAACGAGTGAACGGACTGCTCCCGTATCCATCCAGATTTCATTGTTCACAACCCTATGGATTGCAGCGACAAGTTGCTCCGGATCGCTGTGCTTCAGAAAGATTCCCGATGCACCAGCTTCCATGACTTGAAGAGTTGCAGTATCGGTCATTCCTGCAGTCACCATGAGGACTTTCACTGGGCTATGGCGATTCCTGAGGTCATAGAGCAGACGGTATCCCTGTTCGCCGCCGAGATCGTAATCGAGCAAGATTATGTCGACTGGCGTTTCCGACAACGCAGCGGCAGCCTCGCCAACGGTTGCGCATTGGCCCACAACTTCGAAATCGGGAGTAGTTTCCAAAAGCCTGCTGAGGCCTTCGCGGAAGAGCCTGTGATCATCCACCATCATTATTCGGATTTGTTGCATTGCTCTTCCTCTTCGGATGAAGCCGCTGGGGTCAAGGATACCGTGAAGCGAGCACCATCGGGAATGGACTGGTAGCGCAATTCTCCACCGAATGAATGCAGAAACGCCTGAGACAGGTAGAGGCCGAGACCAGTCGCTTCCGCGCCGGCCTGGAAGGGATGAAAGAGATGCTCCGGATGGGCGACCCCGCCGCCGTTGTCCGCGACTTCAACGAGAATCCTGTCATTCTCGCGCCTTGCAGTAATAGAGAGCGCCCGATTCACTCTCTTTGAGAGCGCCCGAACACTATTGGTGATCAAATTCAAGAAGACTTGCATGAGGCTTGGCCGGTCAGCCCACACGAGCGGCAAGCCCGGCATCACGCTCCATTCTGTCTCGACATCCTCTTCCTGCAATGATGGCGCAACCACGATTTTCAATTCATCCAGAAGAATCGATAGATCAACTTCTGTTGCTTCCGTGGTGGCCTGGCGGAGATTCAAGTTGGCAACGCGTTCAAGCGCGACAGCCAGGCTGCCGAGCGCTTCGAAATCCTTGTTTCCAGCGAGCAATCCCTCGCGTTCAAGGTTCCGATACACCACCGCAATCGCTCCGCACACATTGCGAATCTCGTGGGAGACGGCACCGATCGCGATTCTGGACCCCGCGAGAAGCTGATGCAGACCTGACACTTCGTGAGTCCGAAGATCTTCCGAGGCGTCGAGCACCATTGCGGTCAGCCGCGCTCCCGCATTTGTCCGGTAGGTGGAGAAGCAAATGTCGGCCAGAAAAGTCTCTCCATCTTCGCGTTGACCTCGTGCCTGCATCACGGCGCGAAGAAACTGCTGAGAAGAGTCTTGCATCGAGATGTTCGCTAGAGCAGGAAGATGGCGATGAATCGATCTTCCTTGAAGCTCTTCTTGAGGCACACCCAAAAGCCGATGGGCGGCCTCGTTTGCGGTCAATACAAATCCGTCCGAATCAGCCGTGATGATGGCGACTGGACTGCTTTCGATCAATATTCTCAATTGCTCTTCAGCATCCCGGCGCGCATCACTCTGGAGTTCGATCTCATGAAGGTGTTCCTCTGTTACGCGGCGATTCCGACTCACTTCGCGAATAAGGAAGCCGGCTCCAGCAAAGGCGGCGAAATAGAGTACGTCCCGTGAGATACCTGAGCGCAGATTCCATGCCAAATCACTGAAGGTTTCTGCGAGGAAGGTGCACAAACCGGCAACAGCGCAAATCTGCCACCTGTTCAATACACTTCCGACCATCAACATTGGAACCAGATACAGGAAGCCGAGCAGGACCTCAGCAACTACCCACCAGTCCAGAAGTGCAATGGCCGCAATCAAGACTCCTGCTCTGAGGAGAACAGATCGCTTGTCGCCTTTGAATAGCAGGTCGTACATATCCATCTCTGACGCCGCGCCAGCGAGAGCGGCATAGTTGCCTGAATTGTAGATATCTGACACGCCGCCCGACATAAGAATTCTGCAAAGGCGAGGCAATTGGCCGAAAGATAGGGTCTTCGCAGCAAAAGGATAGGGTTGACACGCCTGAAAGATAGTCCAAAGTACGCCGGCGTGCGCACTATCCTGATGCGGTACATTGTGTGATTCACTCCGACGTGGGCGTGCTCGCTCAACATTGCATCGCATTCCAAATGTGCATTCGAGGGCACTTATGCAGATTGTAAGATTCCTGCGCTGTGCATCCTGCGGCGTCGGGATTGTGGGGCTCGCGCTGGCTGCGTGTTCGAACGCTGTTGCGCAACAAAGCCTCACCTGGGACCAGGTGAGGGCCAGATTTGAAGCATCCAACCCCGCGCTCAAGGCCGATGCCGACAACGTGGACGAGATGAAGGCTGAAGAGGTCACGGCGTTTCTTCGTCCCAATCCGCAGTTCACTTTATTGGCCGACGGCACGCAGATTGCACCGCACGACGGGATCTGGCTGCCGTTTCGAGGAACGTACGAACAGCTCAATTTCAGTTACCTGCACGAGCGCGACCACAAGCGCGAACTCCGTCTTGAGAGCGCCCAGGAAGGCACGCGCATCACGCAATCGCAACATGAAGACCTGGACCGCAACATGATCTTCGCTCTGCGCACGGCGTTCGTGGGAACACTGCAAGCAAAATTCATACTCGATCTGGCCAAGGCCGACCTCGACTACTACGACAAGATCATCGCCATCAGCCAGGACCGGTTCAAGGCCGGTGATCTTGCGTCAATCGATCTCGACCGGATCGAGTTATTGCGGGTGCAATATGAAGCCGAGCTGCAAACGGCAATCGTTAACCTCCGCACGGCGAAGATCCAGCTCCTGCAATTGCTCAATGATCGAACTCCCGCGGAGCAGTTCGACGTGACCGGATCATTCGATTTTTCAGATGCGTTGCAGCCGCTCGACGACTTCCGCCAAATCGCGCTGTCCAATCGGCCCGACCTTCAGGCCGCGCTGGAAACGATTCAGCAATCGGAAACCAATCACAAACTGGCCGAGGCAAACGGCTCAACTGACCCGACGTTTGGCGCCTGGTATACGTACAACTCATCGAACAACAATCCCAACGGCATTCAGACTCTTGGCGCCAGTGTGAACATTCCTCTGCGCATCTTCGACCGCAACCAGGGCGAAAAGCAGCGCACCCAAATCGACATTGACCGCGGCCGGCAGGCCAGCGAAGCGGTGCGCGCGCAGGTTTTCTCTGATGTCGACACGGCCTATGAGTTGGTGCGAAGCAATGTTGAGCTGCTCAAGCCTTACAAGGCGCAATATAACGCGCAGGCTCTACGCGTCCGTGACACCGTGACTTACTCCTACGAGCATGGCGGCGCCTCTCTAATGGATTTTCTCAACGCGCAAAGCGACTTTCGCCAGGTGCAACTTGCCTATGCTCAGCTGATCGGCGCTTACTTGACGGCCGCTGGACAACTCAACCTGGCCGTCGGACGCGAGGTCATCCAATGACGAGTACGTCAATTTTAATATGCGCCGGTTGCCTTGCGGCTTGCGTGTCGCTCTCCGCTTGCAAGAGGGGCTTTAACCCGTCGGATGGGGCTGCGCCTTCTCAGCAGGTGATAGAGGCTGGCAACGAGAGCCTGGTGTCGGTGGACAAGCTGGATCAGTATCCATTGGTTGCGGCGGACAGAATAGAAGCCGCTACGCAGTTGAACGTGACCGGGTCGGTCTTCCCCGACGTCTCACGCGAGATCCCGGTGATCTCGCTCGCCAATGGCCGCGTGGTCGACATCAAGGCCCAACTTGACGACTACGTGAAGAAAGGGCAACTGCTCATCAAGGTCCAGAGCCCCGACGTTGCCGGCGCATTCGACATTTATTTGAAAGCTGTGAACGACGAGCGCATGAACAACCTGGCCTATGTGCGTGCGCAGGACCTCTATTCCCATGGCGCCATTTCGCAATCGGCGCTGGAGCAGGCCGAGGACGCGGAGAAAGATGCGCAAGCAGATCTCACCGCTGCGGAAGAGCAATTGAAGACCCTAGGCGTAGACAAGAACCACCCTAGCAGCGTGGTGAACGTTTATGCGCCCATCTCTGGAGTCATCGTTGCGCAGAATGTCACTCAGGCGGCAGCTGCCGGCGTCAATCTGTCCGGCTCCGCTACGGCGTTCACGATCGCTGATCTTTCCACGGTTTGGGTCATTTGCGATGTCTACGAGAACGACATACCTAAGATTCAACTTGAGCAGATGGCAAAGATCCGGCTGGACGCCTATCCGGGCGAGGTCCTATCCGGCCGCATCAGTGATGTCGGGCCAGTGCTTGACCCTAACATCCGCACCGCTAAAGTTCGCATCGAGGTCGCGAATCCCGGCATTCTCCGCCTCGGCATGTTTGTCACGGCGACGTTTACAAGCAAAACGAAGAATACATTCGCCGCCATCCCTTCATCTGCGATTCTGCACCTTCATGATCACGATTGGGTATTTGTCCCGGCGGGCGGAAACGACTTCCGGCGTGTGGAAGTGACGGTCGGCGACATTCTGCTCGGGGGCAAACAGCAAATCCTTTCCGGCATTGCGCCCGGCCAACGAGTAGTGGCCAATGTTCTCGCTCTTGAAGAAACGTTGGAGGCGCAATGATCAGGAAACTGGTCGACTTTGCGCTCCAGAACCGCCTTCTGGTCTTGGCGATCGGCATCCTGCTCTTCGCATGGGGCATCATCTCTTTCCATCGCCTGCCCGTCGAAGCTTACCCCGACGTTGCGAACAATTATGTCGACGTCATCGCGCAGTGGCCCGGCATTTCCGCCGAGCAAATCGAGCAACAGGTCACCATTCCGCTCGAAACCGTGATGAACGGCATCCCGGGAATTGCCCATGTCCGCTCGTGGTCGATTTTCGGACTTTCGACCGTGGAAATGGTCTTCGGCGAATACACGACAGATTTCGAAAACCGCGAGCGGGTGCTCGAACGCCTTTCGCAAGCGAGCCTGCCTCCGGGGGTCGTGCCCCAGATGGGAACTGACTGGAGTCCAGTCGGACAGATCTATTTCTACACCCTGGAAAGTTCCAATCCCGAGTACGACGTCATGAATCTGAAGTCGCTCGAAACCTGGGTGATCGAAAAGCATCTCAAGTCCGTCCCAGGCGTGGTGGACATTAACCCCTTCGGCGGGCCCACCCGCGAATACCAGGTCCGCCTCGATCCTGACAAGCTCGTCGATTATGGACTGAGCATCGGCCAAGTGGAGCAACAGCTAACCAACAACAATGCCAATGCGGGAGGAAGTTTCATCGAGGAGGGCGCGCAGCAAGTGAATATTCGCGAAGTCGGCCTCGTCAAGGACATTCAGGACATTGGCAACACGGTCATCACCACGAAAGGAGGTACTCCTGTCCGGGTAAAAGATCTTGGCGTCGTCACCCAAGGGCAGGAAATTCGTCTGGGCCGATTTGGCAGAGCCGCGCACCTGCTGGACGGGAGAATCATCGATAACGACGATGTTGTTTCGGGGATCGCGGCGCTGCAAAAGGGCGACGATGCGCAGCCCACGCTGGACGGAATTCATCAGAAAGTGAAAGAGCTCAATGACCAGATTCTGCCCAAAGGCGTAAAGATCGTACCCTTTATCGACCGAAGCGACCTGTTACATTTCACCACTCACACCGTGCTGCACAACCTGACCGCAGGAATGATTTTGGTTGTTGTCATTCTGTTTCTCTTTCTCGGCAACGCGCGCGGCGCTCTCATCGTCGCACTCACCATTCCGTTCTCGCTTCTTTTTGCAGCCATCTGCCTCGACCTGAAGCACATTCCCGCCAATTTGCTCTCGCTCGGGGCGCTGGACTTTGGCATGGTAGTTGACGGCGCTGTGGTGATGGTGGAAAACATCGTACGCCACCTGGCGCGCAAGGAAGAGAACGGGCGATCGGTGCACGTACGCATCACCGAAGCCGCGCATGAAGTTCAGCGACCAGTCTTTTACGCCATAGCCATCATCATCACTGCATATCTACCCATCTTCACGCTGCAGGCCGTGGAGGGCCGTCTCTTCCGCCCCATGGCGTGGACAGTCGCCTTTGCCTTGCTAGGAGCGCTGCTCTTTTCCATGATCCTTGCTCCCGTTCTATCCAGTTTGCTTTTCAGCAAGGGTACGAAGGAATGGAAGAACCCTGTGATGGAGTTTCTCAGGACACGCTACCGCCGGGCCGCAATTTGGGCTATCCATCATCACGGATTCACTATCGGAGTTGGCGTGACCGGCCTGATCCTGGCTCTCTACCTTGCGTTTGGCGGCGTCATCGGGTCCGAGTTTCTTCCCCACTTGGACGAGGGCGCGCTCTGGGTGCGCGGCTCTCTCGACCAAAGTGTGGGGCCGACGGATAGTATCCGCGTTGCCAATGAGGCAAGAGTTCTGCTCTGCTCGTTTCCTGAAGCCACTGACTGCACCAGTCAGACTGGCCGTCCGGACGACGGTACCGATCATACCGGCTTCTTCAACACGGAGTACTTCGTGGGGCTCAAACCAAAGGAACAGTGGCGTCCCATCTTTCACCAGAACAAAGACAACCTGATTGCGGCCATGAACCTGGAATTGACGAACAGATTTCCCGGAGTGATCTGGGGATTCTCACAGCCCATCGAAGACAACATGGAGGAGGCTGTTAGCGGAGTCAAGGGCGAGCTTGCGACTAAAGTTTATGGAAGCGACCTGCACGTGCTCGAGGACAAGGCCAATGAAGTTGCCGCCGTCATGAGCCATGTCAGGGGAATTACAGATCTTGGCGTCCTGAATGTTACTGGACAGCCTGACCTGGATTACGTAGTGGACCGTCAGGCGGCTGCGCGCTGGCAGATCAACGTTGCCGACATTCAGGATGCTATCCAGACGGCAGTGGGAGGTAACGCTCTCACGCAGGTTCTGAAGGGCGAAGAGGTCTATAACCTCACCCTGCGCTATCTCCCTCGGTACCGCGACACGCAGCAGGCGATCGACAACATTCGCCTGCTATCTCCGTCAGGAGAGCGGGTTTCGCTGGCTCAGCTCTGCACCGTTAAGGAAGCCGACGAAGGCTCCGAGATCTATCGCGAGAATAACGAGCGTTATGTGGCCATCAAGTACAGTGTCCGAGACAGACCTCTTGGCGATGCTGTCAGGGAGGCCATTCAGAAAGTCAACGCGCAGGTCGGCCTGCCGCGCGGCTATCACATCGCATGGGAAGGTGAGTACCAGAGCGAACTGCGCGCCGAAGCGCGAATGCTCGTTATTGTGCCCCTCACAGTGCTGCTGATCTTCATCATCCTGTACTCGATGTACAAGTCGTTCAAGTGGGCCCTGCTGATTCTAGCCACGGTAGCCATGGCCAGCATCGGCGGGTTGCTGGTTCTGCTGATCACCGGGACCAACTTCAGCGTCTCGTCGGAAGTGGGCTTCCTTGCCCTATTCGGCGTCTCTGTTCAAACCGGCGTCATCATGTTGGAATACATCAACCAGTTGCGTGCACGCGGCATGACGGTCGAAGAGGCAGCGGTGGAAGGAGCCGTTCTGCGGCTGCGCCCCATCATGATGACGATGCTGGTCGCAACGCTGGGACTGCTTCCTGCTGCCTTGTCTCACGGAATCGGATCCGATTCCCAGCGTCCCTTTGCCATTGTCATTGTTGGCGGCTTGATCACGAATCTCTTGATGAGCATCTTCCTACTTCCAACCCTTTATGTCTGGATGGCACGGGAGAGTGATGTTCTTCCTTCGCCTAAGAATGGTTCTGGGAGCTAGCCACGCTAGAAGTGCGAGTGCAATTAGACGACTAACTTTGGATGGATAAGTCAATGGCCAAATCGCTTGCAAAGCGAAATCCAAGGGACTTCGGGCGGCGCTTTGCCTCCGGTGTTCAGTGGCTCCTTATCGGGCTCATATCGGCCTGCCTTCTTTGGGCATTGGCGATTGTGCTCTTGGAGGCTCTTGCGCAACTTTCCAGGAGATAGGGAAACGTAACCGTGAAGCACGCTGGGAAGGCATGCGAGCTCCTTCCGAGAAAACGTTGGGATTAGTCCCGAGAAACGTTAGGTTCCTATCGGGACTGCCCTGGCAGACGAGGCGAGGTTGAGCCCGGCGCATTCGTCCGGGGCAGTTTCGATAGGATCGTTTGAACTGAGCCTGCGGCGTTTGCGGCGGATGCGGTGATCTACTTATGTACTTTCAATCGCGTCGTCCCGCCGATCGTGGCTATTGCGAGCACGGAGCCGAGCCAGCCGAGGGAGAAGAGCCTTTTCAGAGAGCGGAGTTGAGTGCTGCAAGGTGTGCGCGAGTGCCGTATACAGGGTGCGTGAGCAGCGTGCGGGCATAGGATAGCGTTGCAAGCGCGAGCATGCCATGGGGCGACCGGGGTAGATGCATCGTGGGCCATGGATGTTTTATGAGCTGTCAACGCTGGACCTCCGTGGGGTGGCGAGGCTCGGGTGGGACTGGAAGTAAAGTTGAGCACTCGTGAATCGTTCTACGACCAGCATGGTTGCGAAGCAGGCGGGGCAACGCAGCTGGTTGGCCGCATCTGTTGGATCAGTGCGTGCAGTTGCGCCGAGCAACTGGCGGCAGCGTTGGATCTCAGCACTGCGTCTTCGGTTGGCGAACAGTCCGAAGTGGCGGATGCGGACCAGGCCTTTGGGCAGGACGTGAAGAAGGAATCTGCGCAGGAACTCATCGGCAGAAACGGTCATGATCTTCTTCTTGCCGCCGTGAGCGTAGTCCCGCCAGCGGAATGACACGCGATCGTTCTCAAAGGCCACGAGTCGATGGTTGGAGATGGCAACGCGATGAGTGTAGCGAGCCAGATAGTTGAGGACATGTTCGGCGCCGCCGAAGGGCGGCTTGGCATAGACGACCCAGTCCTTCTGGCCGAGTTGCCAGAGGAAGTGGCTGAATGCGCCAGGTGAAGCAAGCTGTAGCAGTGAACCGTGGAACTGCAGTCTATCCTGTTCAAACAACTCACGGAGTTGGTCGCAGAACTCGTCGCGGAAGACACGGCTGAGTCGCTTGACGGGCAGGAAGAATCGGCGCGAGGAATCTATCCATCCGGAACCATCGGGGGCGAGGCCGCCAGCGGGAACAATGTAGTGAACGTGGGGATGATGCTCAAGGTTCTGTCCCCACGTGTGGAGCACGCCGAGAAATCCGATATCGGCTCCCAGGTGTCTGGGATGGCGAGCCAGTTCGATCATCGATGCGGCACTGGTGCGGTAGAGCAGATCGTAGAGCAGTCGCTTGTTCTGAAGGATCAGAGCGGAGAGTTCGTGCGGCAAAGTGAAGACGACATGGAAGTACGGAACAGGCAACAGTTCGGCCGAACGAGCGGCCAACCACTTGGCGCGCACGTTGCCCTGGCACTTGGGGCAGTGCCGATTGCGGCATGAGTTGTAAGAGGCGGTCAGATGGCCGCAGCGGACGCACTTATCACGATGACCACCCAGTGCCGCGGTGCGGCACCGGACGATGGCATCGAGCACCTTGCGATGCACCCATGCAAGGTGAGACTTGTGCCCTTCCCAGAATCTGTTGCCCGCTGCGCGGACGATGTCGGCCACCTCGAGGGTGGGCCGGCTCACCGCTTGATCTTCCTCCGGGACCGCTTTACCTCGCTGGGACTGGATACCTCTATCGCTTCCAGCGGACTGGCGACTGCCTGCAGATGGCGACGGGACAGATGCAGGTAAAGTGCTGTATCGCCGATCTTGGCATGACCAAGTAGAACCTGGATGGTGCGCAGATCGGCGCCGGCTTCCAGCATGTGGGTCGCGAAGCTGTGTCGAAGCAAATGAGGTGCAACGCGCTTACTGATGCCGGCGCGCTTACCAGCCTCGTTCACAGCCGCCCACACAACCTTCGGGGTAATCGGCTTATCTGCGCGCCAGTTGTTCACAGTGCCTGGGAACAGGTAGGTCTTGGGCTTCATCCAGCGCCAGTACTCACGAAGAGTCTCCAACAGCTTGGGACTCAATAGAACATCGCGGTCGCGTCCGCCCTTGCCCTTGTGGATACGAATGACCATCCGTTCGCTGTCGACATCCGAGACCTTGAGATGGCACAGTTCCGAGCAGCGGATGCCGGTTGAGTACAGTGTCATCACCATGGTGCGGCGCATCAGGTTCTCTGCTGAATCAATCACCCGCTGAACCTCTTCGGGGCTGAGCACAACGGGCAGCTGCCTGGGGCGCTTGGGAAAGGGGATGTGCTCGGGAAGATACGGGCGTCGCAGCGTCTTGACGTAGAGAAATCGCAAAGCTGCGGTGCACAATGCAATCGTCCCTGCCTGGAGCTTGCGTTCTCGAAACAGATAGGCCTGATACTGCCGGATATGATCCGGGCCCAATCTGTCTGGCGAGCGGTGAAAATGCCTGGAGAAGTCTTCTACCGCGTGCAGGTAGGTGTTGACAGTGTTCTGTGAGTAGTTCCGACGCTGGAGCTCATCCAGCATCTTCTGCCGAAGATGGGTCACAAAAACCTCCTTGTGACCCAAAACTTAAATGGCCTGAAAGGCTGGGGGACCACTGCTGCCGCAGCATCCGCCGCGCCGCAGGCTTAGTTCAAACGCCGAAGTGTTTACTGATTTCCGGCGTGTGCCTTTCCACTTGGACGAGAAGTCGGCAACGCGTCCATGTGGTTTCGCGGGTACCGGGCCCGGACTCTATTCGACGCGAAGCCGGTTATGCGTCCACTTGCCGAGAGCATTGATCGACTTGAATAGCTCAATGAGTGCTATGGCCTGTTTGCATTGATCGAAGTTGTAGACGGTTGGTTACCAGTAGAGGTCTGATGCAGAATGCTTCGTCGGATCCAGTGTCTCCATGTGGCCGGTGATGTCGATGCCTATACCAATCATGCGCTGGGAACCGTCACCCATCATCACGCCGCGTGCATCAACCCAGCAGATTGAACCGTCCGGTCTCAGAACCCGATACTGAGCCGCGTATTCATCGGTTTCGCGAGTAATAACTTTTCGAATTGCCGATTCTACAAACGCGCGATCCGCGGGGTGAATCCTGGGAACGGCATCCGCGACGTTGCTGGAAAAGGTATCGCGTGTGAATCCCCATTGGCGGTAGGACTCATCGGACCAGACAACGGTATTCCCATGGGTGTCCCAATCCCAGAGCCCGATGCGCAAACCGGCGCACTTCGCCAATTCGATCCGCTTCTGCCAACCGGTTTCGACGAATTCAATTCGCTTCATATCGGTGATATCCCGGACCACACAGGCAACTGCTTCCACCTCGCCGGAAACCTCAATAGGCGAATAAGAAACGCTTAAGTCACGCACTCCGATCCCGGGCAGGTCGTACTCCATACTGAAAAGGACAGGATTCCCGCGGAAGCACCGGTCGAGATTCGGTATCACAATACGTTCGATCACATCCCTGTCTCTGAATGTCCGGATCGACTGCCCTTCGAGCCTCGCGTTGGCCCCGCCGAACACTTCAAGGAAAGCACGATTTGTGAGTACATACCGGTAATTCCGGTCTACGACGGCGACCATTTCATCAAGACCTTCGACGAGTCGCTCGTATTGCCGGAGCCTATCCTCGGCAGATTTTCGAGCCGTAAAATCCGTCACGGCGCAAGATACTCCAACTACCTCTCCGGCCTCGTCGAATGCCGGCTGATACGACGCCAGAAAGGTTCTCCGGCGAGACCCGTGAGAAGCCGGCTCGCGAATCTCCAGGTCGCAGGTCCCCTTTCCATTCAGGGCCTCATGAACATGGGCCTCGATAAACGGATATATCTCCGGGATAACCTCGGCCAATGTCTTTCCATAGTGCTCCTCAATCGAGAGACCATGCATCTCGGCGAGCCTGCGGTTGATGTTGATGTATTTCAGATCTCGATCGATAAAACCCAACCCTACGGGCGCGCCGTCGAAAACTGCCTGGAGTTGGGCCAGACGCTGTGACGGAAGCCCCTCCCTGCAAAAGACGGAGCGCCCGACGCCTTGATCGCTGGTGCGCAAAACCGCGCGCGGGCGTCGCAACTCGATGAGTGAAGGAAGCTGCTCAGCCGGCGCCGGCCGTCCGTAGTACCAACCCTGCCCCATCTCGCAGCCAAGGCGCACGAGCATGTCGCTTTGTTTGTGGGTCTCGATGCCCTCGGCTATCGTTTTCAGCCCGAGACTTTGTCCAAGCCCCACGACGGCGGCTACGATCTTTCGGCTCTCGCGGTCGGTGGTCATGGAGCTGACGAATGAACGGTCTACTTTCAATTCGTCGAAGGGGAGAGACTTCAAATGATAGAGACTGGAGTATCCGGTTCCGAAGTCGTCCAGCGCGATGCGGCATCCCATCGCCTTTAAATCCGCAGATATGCTGCGGGCGGCGGTCATGTCCTCCGCTATTGCGCTCTCAGTGATTTCAACGGTTGCGTATTCAAGGGGAAACCCAGCGTCATCCGCGATCTGCCGGATATGTCTTGCTAAAGTCAGATCTTTCAGTTGCAGCGGGGAGATATTGAACGCCAGCCGGAGACCCTTTCCATGGAGGGTGATAGCCTCAAATGCCTTCTGCAGAACCTGGCTGCTGACCTCCCCGATCAAACCATTGCTCTCCGCCAGGGGGATGAAAATGTCTGGGGGGATCGTGCCGAGATTCGGATGCTTCCAACGTGCGAGCACCTCAAAACCGTGAAGTTTGCCCGTCGCGAGAACCACGATGGGTTGGAAATACGGGAAGAATTCGCCGTTTTTCAATGCACGGATGAGGTGCCGTTGGTAAGGTTTCGATGCTTGGGCCATCGTAACAATAGATTAGGTTCAGGTCAGTGCCGAAGATGTGATTTAAATCACACCTCTGTTCGATCAGACACCAAGTTTAGGGTCTGGCGACTCGAGCGGAGTTAGCAACTACCTACTCACTACTATCGGCGGAAACGGGTCGTCCAAATAGGATTTCCGCGAGAGCGCTTCTCGATCAACGCATAATCGCGAGATCACTCATCGAGGCAGCCAGACAGTCCACTTGGACGAAAAGTCGTGCGAGTTCAACGGGTCGATGCAACACCATCTGAGTGAGAGGTCTCACAGGAGGTGGTGTTTATGGCACAAGGGAAGCGAGTGGAGGTGTCCGCGGCGCAGCGGACAGAGATCTGGCGGCGTTGGAAGGCGGGAGAGTCGTTGCATGAGATCGGACGAGCATTCGGCCGCAAGCATACTTCCATTCATCTGCTGTTATCGCATCATGGCGGGATCGTTCCGTCCGTCCGTCGACGCTAACCCCAAGCGCTCACGTTGGCTGAGCGAGAGGACATTTCGCGAGGAATCGCTTCCAGCTTATCGATACGTGCAATTGCCACCCGCCTTTCCCGAGCTACCTCAACGGTGAGCCGGGAGGTAGCACGTCATGGTGGCCGTTCTGAGTACCGAGCGAGCCAAGCTGATTGTGAAGCCTGGGGGTTGGCTCTGCGACCTAAGAAGTGCCTACTGGCCACCCATGAGCGGCTGCGAAGGATCGTGGTCAGTAAACTGATGCTGGACTGGTCGCCTCAACAGGTTTCCGGATGGCTAAAGATCCAGTATCCCAAGGACGAGAGCCTGCGCGTGTCCCACGAGACCATTTACCGTAGCCTCTTTATTCAAGCGCGTGGAGTATTGAAAAAAGAGCTCATTGGACACCTTCGGTCCAAACGCCTCATCCGCCGCTCCCAGCACTCGAGCAAGAGTGGACATGCAAAGGGTCAGATCATCGAGGCCATCTCGATCCGGGAACGACCAGCGGAGATCGAGGACCGAGCGATCCCAGGACACTGGGAGGGCGATCTGATCAGCGGCACAAAAAACAGCCACATCGTGACCCTGGTGGAACGGCACTCACGCTACACGACGCTCATCAAGATACCCAGTAAAGAGACGACCGTTGTCGTCGCCGCACTGAGTCGGCACATTCGTAAACTCCCCGTCTCCCTTCGCCGATCGTTGACCTGGGACCGAGGACACGAAATGGCCCAACACAAAACCTTCAGTGTGGCCACCGATGTGAAAGTCTACTTCTGTGATCCCCACAGTCCCTGGCAGCGCGGCACAAACGAAAACACCAACCGGCTGCTGCGGCAATACCTGCCCAAGAAAATGGACCTGTCACGCTATACGCAGTCGGAGCTGGACAAGATAGCGCTCCGTCTCAACCAACGACCGCGAAAAACTTTAGAGTTCCAGACCCCTGCCAGTAAACTGCAAGCAAGTGTTGCGTCGATCTGTTGAACTCGCACGGCTATCCGGACATAACCCGATTTTGGGTAGGGTCCAATTTTCGATCTCCAGTGCGATGAACGGCTTCTTGATTGGCAATGGACCAGGAGTTTGCCGATTCTATAACTGTCAGGAGGCGGCAGTTCCATTGTTCCCTCCATCTAATTTAAACGGCCTTTGATACAGTCGTTTGACAGGTCCCAATTGACGTAGAGGGGATTGCCGATGAGCCATAATTTGCTATCAGGACCGACAACTTCGGCGCGAAACCAATGACGGAGTCCATCGCTTACCCACGACAGCGCAAATCTCTGATCCGCGGAGGAGATTTTGGCGCTGGTTGAGGGATTTACTTCCTCACCATCTTCGATCCATCGCACCGTTCCGCCCGCAGCCGCCGTGAGCCGCGCTTCAAAATCGATGCTCTCGCCCTGTGCCGCGCTGAGCAGGTCGCCGGCGTGAACGGTCTGATCACCGACCTGCGCCTTGACTTCAAGAAGCCGGTCGCGAGTTCCCGCGACATCGATGAAGACGTGGCCAGCGCGGATCCCGCCGAGGATGGCAGGCGTGGAAAGCTCCGCTGCATACACTACAGTCGTTGGGCTTCCAACGGAGCCAATTTGATCGAGAGGCTGCATGGGACGGTGGCTGTCGCTGCCGCCGATGCCTGTGAGACGGCAGCCCTTGTTCAGTTGTTTATCCCAGAACGAGATGTCGTTGACGCCGTACTTCTCTTCACCGCCATTCACAGCCTCGACTCCCGTGAGCAGACGCATGTCGACCGGCGCGGATGGAGTCCATCCACAGCCCATGCAGATTTCGCCTGAGGGTGCTCCGGGGTGGTTGATCGATGTGATCGCGCCCACGCGAGCTGCGCTGCGTAGCAGCGTATTCACATCGTGAACGTTGCGGCCGTCAAGACGGAAATCCACGAAATCAGTGCTGCCGAGAAAGTTGATGTGGCCCTGGAAGGTAGTGATCTCGCGGCCCGGAATCAGGAGCACCTTGTCAAAATAGGGTTGCAGCTCGCGCATAGCGTCGTATTGCGAACTCGCGTTGTGATCGGTGATGGCGATGAAGTCGAGATTTCGACGCGCTGCAGCCTCGACGGTGAAGTAAACCGGACAGGGAACCATCTTGCCGGTTTGGCTGGGGCACTCGCCATCGCTGTGCGCGGTGTGCATGTGGAGGTCGCCGCGGAACCAGGCTGGCCCAGCGCGCAACGGCTCCAGGAGCACTGCTGGCTCCTGAGCCACCGCGCCGGTGCGCGAAAGGTACACATGAATGGTGTAGTGCGACTGTACGTTAGCGCGAAGGTTTGGTACGCCGATCAGAACATTCCATATGCCCTGCGGAATGGCTCCCGGCAGACAGGACGGAGTGGCGTCCATCAGGCCCACGGTAAGCGTCGATTTATTTCCGCCGCTCCAGCATCGAAGCTCCGTGGGGTCGAGCAAACCGAGATCGAGCGCAGTATGTTGGTCTTTGCCGGTGTAGTCGAAAGTGATGGTCACGCGCTCGGTGCCTGCGGGGACGGCGAAGGGTGCCTTCACATAACTGTGATTCTGCGCGCCGCGCACTGTGCCTTCAAGAGTGAGCTCGGAGAGAGGACGAGGCGTGACGTGATCAGGCGATTGCGCTCTTGCGCTGAGTAGCTGCCAGAGAAAGGGACAGAGAAGAATAGCGGATCCAAGAGCCGCCGTCGCGATGCGCAAATATTTCCTGACCATGAATACCACTTTCGGGTGTAGGTCCCACGCTGTGCCCGGGGGCGGAAAGCATCGCTATAATAGCGCGCCGCGGTAGTCCGTTTCGAATTCTGTCGAAGAAAATACCCGCACCCGGAGCGAGAGGCTGCGCCGGGTGCGGGTTGGTGTGAGCAGAGCAGGACCAAAACAGCTCAGCACCCTAGAAGACCATCTTGAGCGCGAGCTGCAGAGTGCGGGCGCCATTGTTCTGGTTGCTGTTCTTCGTGGCCGAAATGTTGCTGAAGCTCGTTGTTGTGAAGTTCAGCTGTCCCGGCTGCGCAAAGGGCGGAGTGTTGGTGGTGTTGAAGGCTTCGGCGCGGAACTGCAGATACGCCGATTCTGTGAAGTTGAAGTTCTTGAGGATTGACGAATCCAGGTTGGCGAAATGCGGTCCGCGCACCTGCTGGAGGGGGCCGCCAAGCGGGGCAATGCTAGTCTGCCCGATGGCGGTGGCCACCGGTGGCTGAGCAAACGCAGCGGGGTTCATCCATTGCGTGTAGTTGTGCGGGCCGGTGTAGAGACCCTGGCCCGACACCAAATTGGCAGCGCAGCCAAAGTCGGCAGACGTCGCATTCGGGCATGTGACTGTGAGCGGCTGCCCGCTTTGGAACGTGTAGAAGCCGTTGATCACCCACCCGCCCACGATGAGATCCGCGGGCTTGCTCATTGAGGCTCCGAAATGGCGTCCACGACCGACGGGCAGGTTGTACGTTCCGGCCATGTGGACAAGGCCGGCGGCATCGCCGTCGCACAGGGCGTAGTCGCCCTTGATGCCGAATCCGGGCAACCACTGGGCGCGGTAACCTACGTTGTACTGCGAGTTCTGCGGCGCGTGCTGGTCGCTCAGGCACTTGGACCAGGTGTAGTTACCCAGTAGCGAAAGCCCAAAGCTCATTCGGTGCTGATATGTGACCTGCAAGGCGTTGTAGCTGCTGGCGGCGTTGGTGGTTTCGTAGGTGCTGTTCCGGCTGAAGTACGGATACGGAATATAGAGTTGGGTGTTGGTGCCGCTGGGCAAGATCTCGGAGTTGGCGTTCGTGTTCCCCAGAATATCCAGGTGACGGCCCTGGGTGGCGACATATCCCACCTGGATCGCGTCGTGGTTCGTGAACTGATCCTCGACGGTCAGGTTCTCCGTCTGTACCAGCGGCGTCTGGAAGTTGTTCTGGCGGGCATCGAAGGGAAGGCCCAGATAGTCGCTGCCGATGTATTGACCGCCATCGCAAGAGCTGCCGGACGGGCAAGTAACCGGCGTCGTTGAGTACGGGGTCGGGCTTTGCAGCACGGTCGGACTCTGGAAATTAAAGACCGTGAAGGCCGTCTCCATGGTTGCCGCCTGACCAGGAGCTAGCAGCAACGGGTGATTGGAATCGGGAGCGGGGACGGTCTGGACGTAGACGAAGGGGTAGTTGAATCCCAGCGTGCCACCGTAACCGAGATTGCCCAATGCTCCAAAGGCCGTGCCGAATCCTCCGCGCACCACCAGCGTAGGCAGGATCTTGTATGCGAACCCGACACGCGGGGCGTAGTCGTCCTTCGGGGTGAGACCAGTGTCGAGGCTGGCGCCGCAGGAGATGTTGACATTGCTGAGAGCGGCAATGGTATTGAAGATTGCCGCCCGCGCTACCTGGCAACCCTGGGGGGACATTTCGTAGGTGGCGGTGGGCCCGTTGCCGCCGCCCGTAGCGATAAAGTTGGCCTGGAAGCCGCGGGTTTCGGCGTAAGGCGTGAAGAGATCCCAGCGTAGGCCGAGATTCAGCGTCAACTGAGGATTCACCTTCCAGTCGTCCTGGAAGTACGCGCCAATGTACCAGCGATGGTCGTCGGTAGCAGCGATATTGGATCCGGAGAAGCCGTTCATGCCGCCTACGTAATCCACTCCTGACGCGCCATTTGGCGTCACCAGCGAAGCGGCCGGCGAAACCAGGAGATCGCCGATGCCGTTCAGGCCTGTGCCAGAGACGGCGATCCGGTTGGGAATATCGGTATACATGCCGTTGAAGCTGAAGTCGCCGCGGCCTTGCGGCGGCTGCGAGATATTGGCTTCCATGTCGTCCACATCGATTCCGGTCTTGAAGGCGTGGTTGCGCCAGACCTTGGTAACCGCGTCCACACCCTCGATGCTATAGACGGTTTGAATGGTGGGGGTGTAGTTGCCAACGCCGATGCCGCGAAGGCCGGCGATGTTCATGTATGGGAAGCCGCCATTGTTGGCCACCTGCGGAATTCCCTGGATGCCGAACATCGCGGGAATTCCAAAGGTGTTGCCGTAGATGGACTGTTGAAACTTGTCACTATGCACCATGCCCACGTGCATGTCGTTGGTAAGTGTGGGAGTGAGGATTCGCGCATAGCCGACGGCCCAGGCGTAGGCAGGCAGGCTGTCGTTGCGTGCGTCGGTCTGGCCCACGGCATATCCGGGAAAGTATCCCGGCAGGTGGGCGTTGAGCAGGCTGCGGTCATAGACGCCGAACAGGACATCCTTGGGACTGATGTTGTCGTCAATACGAATGTCCCAGGTGTTGGTGTTCTTGTCCTCGATGGGAATGTAGCTGGGGAAATTGCTGCTAAGCTTGTTGATCACCGTGGGCAGCGGAAAAAGGTTAAGGACCTTGACCGCGTTGGGATCGATTCTGGAGGTGGGCAGCACGTTCAGGGACGATTTCAGGGTGGTAAAGTTCGTGATTCCGGAGAGCGGTCCAGCGGGTCCATAGTTGGCCGCGCTGCAGCCTCCCGCCGCAGTGCAGTTGAAGAACGGGTCACGGACAAAGACTGCGCCGGATGAAGTGTTGGTGATTCCGCTGATGGGGTCGGTCGCCCCGGCGGCGATGGTACGAGTGGTAGCCGGATCGAGGATGGTGCCATTGGGAAATACCCGGCCCAAGGCATCCGTCGCCGTGCCGCTGTTGAAATTGATGTTGTCTTGCAGGTTGGTAAAGCCGCTGCCAAACTCGCTGGCGGCCGTGCATTGCGATGCCGATGTCGCCCCGGCCGTGTCGCAGGTAGGGACGTTTTGGCCGCCCGGCGACTCGGGCAATACGTAGCGTCCGCCCTGATAATCGGTGAACCAGAAGAGCCGGTTCTTACCCTGCACGACGTGCGGGATGATAACCGGTCCGCCGGCCGTGAAGCCGAACAGGTTCTGGTGGTAGTCGGGAATCTTACCGGCGACGCAGGTGCTGCCACTGCAGGTTCTGTTGAAGAAATAGTTGGCGTTCAAATCGTCATTGCGCACGTACTCCCAGAGGTCGCCGTGCACTCCATTGGTGCCTGATTTGAGGGACGCGTTGATGATGCCGCCAGTGGAGTGTCCAAATTCGGCGTTGAAGTCGCCGCTCTGCAGCGTGAATTCTTGAATGGCATCAGGCGGCGGGACGATGGCGGCGTTGGTCAGGGTATAGTTGCCGCCATAGATCTCGATATTGTCGTTAATGCCGTTCAGGCGAAAATCGTTTTGCCATTCGTCGACGCCATTCACCCTGAAATAAGCAGACTCGGAGCTGCCTGCGTCGGCGGTAATGCCTCCGCCACCGGATCCGGTCGGTGTGGTACTGACGCCGGCGGACATCTGCGCCAGCGAACCCCAATCGCGGGTGGCAAGGGGCAGATCGTTAACGGCCTCGTTGGTGATGGATTGGCCAACCTGGGCGTTCTCCGCTTCGAGCAAGGGGGCTGAGGCGGTTACAGTGACGCTCTGCTGCACGTTTCCAGTGGCAAAGTGAATGTCAACAGTCAACACTTGCTGCACTTGCACGTAAAGGTCGTGCACTACATATTTCTCAAAGCCGCCCGCCTCGGCTTCAATTGCATATTTGCCGGGAATCACGTCATCGAATACATACGTGCCGGTACTGGTGGATTTGGTTGTCGTCTTGACGCCGGTGCTGTCATTCGTCAGCACGATGCTCGCGTTCTGCACCACTGCATGGGATGGATCTTCGGCGGTCCCGGTAATTTCTCCGCGATCCAGTTGAGCTGCCAGCCGGCCGGGGACGCACAGCAGAAGGAACAACCCGAGAACCGGAAACAGTGAGGCCGCGATTCTGCGCAGTAATCTCGCTTTCATGTGTCTTATACCTCCAAAGTTTTACGAGTTTTCACACGTGTGCAATGTGCCGCACTCCACGAGCAGCGCTACGATACTGCGCCCCGCACTCGCAGGGGAGTGTTTACCCTACGTGGATACCGGTGTATACCCCTCCGTTAAATGTGCACAACTGATTGATCAATAGGGAATTGTTGCTCTCTTGAATTGTTGGTAAACTGTGGAAAGCATCTGAGCCTCGACCCCAAAATCGGGCAGTATGATGCCTTTTACATCGGCTCGGTTGCTTGAAGAAAGGCCTAATTGCGGTTCAGCCGCGAATTCGAATTACAATCGGGTATTCAGATGTGAGTTCTTTCCCTGCAGAGTGAGCACAATGTTTGATTTTGTCAACGATTCATCCATGCAGGACCCGTGAGGAAGCTAACAGAGGCGAAGCGGTGAGCAGCTGCTCTAGTCCAGTTCACCTGAAATACCTTAATCACGCCGGAATGTCCGAGCGGAGATGACGCAATGGAACACTCTGCTGCCGTCCAACCCAGACCATCGGTGCCGCCGGAACAGGCGTGGCCAGCGAGTTTTCACGACGACCCGCGGTGGGATCTTGCGCAAAGAGTCGTTGCAGGACCGCACTTTTGCCGCTCTCCCTTGCTTTCGAAGTTTCTCCTTTTTGTCGTGGCGGAAACCCTCGCCGGACGCGGAAACGACATTACGGAGCATCAAATCGGCGTGCAAGTCTTCGAGCGGCCGCCGGACTACCGCACGCTCGAAGACAACATTGTTCGCAACTACGCCCGCCAACTGCGCAAGCGGCTGGCGGAGCATTTCGCTGATCAGAGAAGCACGGAGCCACTACGCATCGAAATCCCGCTCGGTGGCTATGTGCCGGTTTTTGTTTCCTCGGAACCATGCTGCAAGGAAGAAGCAGCAGCGCATCCAGCCCCGCAACGTAGTCCATCGAATCCTGCCGAACTGCCCAGGCAGGGGGCAGACCAAGTGGCGCCCATTCGATCGAGAGCTTTACGCATCGCGATGGGAGTGGCGGTGGCCGCAACTTATAGCGCAGCGTTGGTTGGCATCACATGGTACGCTGCCACTCGCCCAGCTCCACAGCGGCATCCGAGTGAACCGGCTCACGCGCTGTGGTCGGCTTTGTTTGGTGGTCCCGCAAGCTGCTACATTGTGCCGTCCGATGCTGGATTCAACCTGCTTGAGGACCTTTCGCGGCGGCCCATGCCGCTTGCGGACTACATCGCAGGTACCTACCAGAAACTGCCTCTTGGAGGCGTCGATCCGCACAGTGCGGAGGACCTCAGGTCGCAACAACTTACCCCATTTGTCGATCTGCAGATTTCTTCCGCGTTGGCCCATTTGACCGCGGACGATTCGCAGCGCGTATTCGTCCGCTTTCCACGCGACATCCGGCTGGACGATTTGAAAAGCGCCAATGCGGTGATTATCGGTTCCGTCGGCAGCAATCCATGGGCTGCGATTGCCGAGCAGAACGCCAACTTCCGTATAGTTGACCGTCCCGGGATGGAAGGTGCGTTCATCGAGAATGCAAAGCCGCGGCCGGGCGAGGCTGCAACCTACGCCAGCCACTGGAACGAGCCGGCACACGAAACTTTCGCCGTGGTCGCTTTCCTTCCCAATCTTAGCGGCAACGGTCATCTGCTTGTGCTGGAAGGGCTGGATGTGGCGGGCACGCAGGCGGCGGCCGAAATACTCCTGCATCCCTCCGCCATTGACCCGATTCTTAAAACGGCCACGCGACCTGATGGATCGCTGCGGAATTTCGAAGTGCTGCTTCGCTCCACAAGCATCGAATCGAATGCTACCGGCACGCAGGTGATTGCCAGCAGGGTTTACTAGCGCTTCACGCTCCGGGTGAGAATACATTGGCTCACCGAGCCTGCGCCTCTACGTGTTTCGCTGAACGACGGCCCTTGCGCCGCACCAGACCGTCGCCGGGATAGACTCCTGGTTAAGCGCCTGCATGGGAGTCATCGATCATTTTCCGGATCAGTACCCATAAACCAACATATCAGGACTAATCATCAGACATTTTCGTCATCTGAGCTTGAATGCTCATTGGGCCGGAAGCCGAAGCGTTGTGAGGCGCTGCTGCACTTCCGGCGGCGGGAACTGGACCAGCGATGAAGCTGATGTCGTCGAGCGCAAAGTCGTTCCACGACACGTCGGTGTTCAGATCAAAAAGTGCCAGATCCGCGGTTTTACTGGAACCCGAATTCCAAGTGAACTGATAGTTTTGCCACTGACCTCCGTTGTCGGGAGGGTACTCCGGAAATGTATTGCTTCCAATGACACTGCCGTTGATCCTCAGCGACAAGTGAGGCAACGACGAACTGTCGTGATCTACCTCGGCTCCCCAGTATGAAAAGACGTAGTTCGTCGACGGCGTGACAGATACAGTCTCTTCCCAAACCTGCAATGAGGAGTCGGCTGCCCCATTCACGATCATCATCTTTCCAGTTCCCGACGTATGGTCGCCGCAATTACACCAATCCCCAAAGGCCCCGAGCGCTTTCGACGGGTTGGTGTCGATTGAATAAGCGCCTGGACCCGAAAGGTCGCCGAGTCTGTATCCCGTAGTAAAACCGGTGTTGCCGTTTTCGAAGTCGCCGTTAATCACCAGGTTTTGGCCGGTCCCAGCTCCCACAGCCAGAGATGTCGCAAGCAACGCGAGTGCCCCGATTACGCTCAACCATGTCCATCTCAAATGAGATCTCATCTCTCCCTCGCTCTCTGAATGAGCTGCTTACCTTACGCCTGCTCCCGGGTCGGGACCAAGCGGTGTAAACCTGGCGCTGGGGAACTTGCATCAGTTGCATCGGTGTGCCGTGGCATATCCACAGCTGCACCTATGTTGTAGTCGACAATATCCGTCTCTGTCCATCGCAAATCAAGTTGCACGGGCGTTTTGTCTCCCGCGTTCTGAGGATGCATGGTTTGTAGTTGAATGATCAACTCTCAAACCAAGCGTCTTGAGAAGGAACTGGAAGGCCAGGCATCCACATGGAAAGGAAAATTATGATGTTCAGCTTCAAGCGCAGGGTGGTACGTTAATCGTTATCAATTCAGGAGGTCACAGCATGCCCAATTTGCGATTGGTCATTCTTCTGATTTTGGCTTTTCTGCCCGCTGCCTCCATCGCGCACCCGCAGGCGCAGCAATTTGCTCCTGAGGCCATAGTTTGCCCTACGCCGCCCACCGGCTACGGTGCTGCGATGAGCTATTTTGTCCACTCATCTGCAACCCCGGGCGGAGAAAGTCACCACCTGGTAAACAAGACTTGTTTCGACCAGGACCTTGATTTGTCAGACCAGAACACCATGACCTCGACTACACCCGCTTCCAGCTCCACAACTTCTTACTCCTACCACGTGGGCCGTGGCCGTCTCAACCTTCAGGCAGAAGCGAATGTCACAGGTCATAGGAAATCAGTTCCTGTACCTGGAGGGACTAATAATCTAAACGGAAGAGGGAGCGGCGAAGTGGTCATGTGGCTCTACTGGGTTGATCAGTTAACCCTTCACTCCAAAACCACAAAGCCCGTGTCTAAGATGAATGGTGTAATCGATCCCTCGCAAATCGTGGAAATTCGTATCAAGACCTTGAACAAAGGGCATAACCAATGCAGTGGCGGAGGAACTGGGAAAAACTATTACAAAACCTCCGTGGTGGTCTTCGGAGAAACCACTGAGAAGTTTGTTATGGGCGGCCACGAAAGCGATAATATAGACCAAAACTGCGACGATGAGCAAACGAATCAGGGCACAATTCAAGTTCTTCTCGGATTGGGCCAATTTCGTGTCCATCTCGGTGCCACTATCCAATTGGGTGCTGATGCCGAGAACGGTGATGGAAACCCGGAAACCGCAGATGTTAAGGTGAAGCTCGGCGAGTACCAAGTGTGCTACCAGGTACTGAAAGGACCTGCCGACTTGACGATCACTTCGGCCACCGGGACCGACTATGCCTGTCCGAAAAAATAATCCGGCAACACCTTAACCAACTGAATCCATGCCGCGCCCGAGAGAGCGGTCGGCGATCGAAAAACAGTCCAAATTCTGGTCCCCGGGACAGTGGTCGTCAAACAGGAAGTAACCCGTTTTCGGGGCTACTTCCGGGTTGTTGGTGACTCGCCCGGAACCCGGCAAGGACTGCGCTGCGACTGGAATCGCGTCTGCGTAAACTGGAAGAGCGAAGCAACAGGAGTCTGCCTTGCCTGCGAACGCCCTCGACAAACCTTCGGCCGCCGCCGTTTCCCGCAAGTCCGATCTCGCCATTCTGTTCGCCATCGCCGCCGCGGTGACGCTCCTCCATGTCTTCACCAACAACCGCTACGGCTTTCATCGCGACGAACTTCAATTCCTCTCTGACGCACGCCATCTCGACTGGGGATTCGTCCCCTATCCGCCCTTCACTCCGCTCGTCGAGCGCATCGGCCTTAGCCTCTTCGGCCTCTCCATGGTCGGTCTGCGCCTCTTCTCGGTCCTCGCGCAAGCTGCGGTAATTCTTCTCGCCGGGCTGATGGCGCGTGAGCTCGGCGGCGCACGCCTCGCCCAAATCACGGCTGCCATCGCCGTCGCTTTTTCGCCGGAGCCGCTGTTTCAAGGCACCGAGTTCCAGTATTCGTCCTTCGACTACGTTTGGTGGGTGCTCGTCGCCTACTTCTCAATCCAGCTCCTCAAGTCACAGGACCCCAGGTGGTGGATAGCCATCGGCGCCGTCATCGGCGTAGGTCTCGAGACCAAGTATTCGATCTGCTTTCTGGTGCTGGCGATGCTTTTGGGCTTTCTCTTCACGCGCGCTCGACGCTTGCTCTGGAGCTGGTGGCTGCTGGGCGGCGTAGCCATCGCGCTGCTGATCTTTCTGCCCAATCTTGCCTGGCAGATTCGTCACGACTTCATTTCATGGCGTTTTCTTCAATTCATTCACGCACGCGATGTGCGCATTGGCTTTGGAAATCAGTTTATCTTCAAGCAGTTCTTTGTCTGCGTGAATATTGTTGCCGCGCCGCTGTGGATTGGCGGGCTAGTCTGCTATCTGCTCAGCGCGCGCTTCCGTGCTCTGGCCTGGATGTATCTGCTGCCACTTGGATATTTTGTTGTCGTCAAAGGGGTCTTCTACTATCTCGCGCCTGCGTACCCGATGCTGATTGCGATGGGAGCGGCAGAAGGCGAGCGTTGGGTAAAGACGCTATCGAAGCCATGGCGACGCGGTGTGCAGATCGTCTTCTTTCAAGGCATCATCCTTGCCGGCGCCTACGATTGCGCAATGACACTGCCACTTGCGACCTCCGGGCCTCTGATGCAGCTGATTCTGACCAACAAAGCTGTGCCGGAAGAGATCGGCTGGGATGATCTGATGCGAACTGTGGCGCAGATCCGTGACTCGCTTCCGCCTGACCAGAAGGCGCACCTCGGAATCGCCACCGCCAACTACGGCGAGTACGGCGCCATCGACGTTCTTGGGCCCGCCTACGGCCTCCCTGAACCCATCGGCACCATCAACTCCGAATGGCTCCGCGGCTACCCAACCTCTCCTCCCACCACGCTCATCGTCATCGGCCTTTCAGGCGAGCAGGCCAACGCGATCTTCACCGGCTGCCGATGGGCCGGCCACAACGGCAATTCTGAAGGCGTGCAGAACGAAGAGAGCCAGGACCACCCCGACATATTCGTCTGCGGTTCTCCTCACCTGCCCTGGCCCGAACTCTGGCAAAACCACCAGGACTTCGGATGAGGCAGGTAACAGCGATTCGGTCGATGTAGGGAGCAGCGGCTTTCAGGGTGTTCAATTCCGCGCTCAGGGCTTCGCGTAAGGATACAGGAATAGCTATCGCGCCGGATCGTCGCCGATCCGGACATTATACGAAGCGAAGAAACTGGGTCGGAACCGGATCGAATTCGGCCAGTGACTAAATGTACGAGTTTTCGATGCCGATCGGGCGATGATCCGAGTTACCTCTCGCCGCAATGACCAACAGACCGAAGATGGATGGTCAAATGACTGAGATTTCTGAAGCGACTCGATGGCTTTGCAGTCCTAATTCCGAGTGAGCGAGAAACGTGTTGTACGAAGATGATTATCAGGGTCGTCAGCGCACAGCGAACCATGACATGAAAGTCATCCAGATCCACTCCACCAGCGGACCTGTGATTCTGCGATCTCTCTCCTGTCGTGCAAAACGGGGGCCGGGAAGCCCTTGAGTGCTCATGGGCAGGACGTGCACGGTGAAGTGCCTCGACGCCTCGCATTGCCGAAGCTCCAGGAGCAGCAGTGTCTGACGGGAAAGTGCCATTGATCTTTGGAGAAGGTTACTTTAGATTACTGGTGCGCTCTCATTCTGGTTATCGTCAGCGCCATTATGAGGAGCCAGAATTCGCAATGGTTGGCATGAAGTGCCATAAGGCCGCCATCTTTTCGGCCGAGGAGGATCCATGATTCTTCCTATGCTCGGAACTGGCATGGTTGCATCAGTGGCAATTTATCTTGGCGGTTGGAGAGTCAGTGTGCACCGCCGGCGGACGCGGGCGTGGAGTATTCTCATGGCCCAACTGCAACCGAAGCGGAGTGCTTGCGAGTCGAGTAATCAATTCTCCTGGGATGAAGAGTATATCGCCGCAGCGGAAGACATGTGGCAGCGTCTTGATGGCGCGCATGACCTTTGGAGGATGTTTGAGAATGCTGGCGTGATACTGGATATGGTCGATTATGCGACCCGTAACGGCGAGTCTTTGAATTGCGAACTTTTTGCCGCCCTGCGCGACGATGCCATGCAGATTCGATCCTGCGTTCTGACAGAGCTTGCGCAAAATGCATGCAGCCAAGTGAGTGAAAAAACCAGCATGAGTGTGTCCCGCGTGGCGACGCTTTACGCCGACATGGTAGCTCGAACGGCGGAGGTGATGCGAGCGAATGGCGGGTCTCTGGCTCTCAACCTCGCAGTCACGATTTAATCGGGCGTTATCATCGACGAACATCGTCCCTGGTGGGCGGCCTCAGACAGGTTGAAGAGATCTCATTTTTCATGGGCTTCATTTGATCTGCCCTATTGACCCAAAACCCAACGGGGTACGGCAATCCGGACTGGATGTCGAAAGACCCCGACCTAGATTGCCTGCCCGACAACCCGGAGTTCCGCAGGCTGGTGGGCTGGATTGAAGCACTCACCCGGCATCTGAAACACAAAGGCCCTTACAACCGACTTGGCCGTCTGTTGTTTGGGTTCCGGGCGTATCGTCGCCAATCCGGACAGAACCCCATTTTCCCGGTAATGTCCGGTTGGCCGGTCATCCGCCCGCGACGCAGAAAGTAGAACTCGTTTATAACTCCAGGGATCGTTGATGAGTCAATTGGCGATCTGCGCCAACCGAACTGGATTGGCGTCTGCTGCTGGACGCAGTTTTGATTCTGTTGTTATCGGCTGAGTTTCCGCGTCAATTCCAAGGAGCGTTGATGTTCGCAGACGCGCAATTGAATGCGGCAACGGAGACGGATGGAGTCTCACTGAACTTCATATACAGTGATTGACTCTGCCGGCTCTTCAATATGCAGCTTTCCACCGTCCGCAACCGGAACCGTTCCCATGGTGGGAACCGTTACCTGAAACTTGGTACACGCGGCAAGTGCCGTATCTGCAACCGGTAGATCCAGCGATTTGATGGTCGCCGCCTTGTTTACCACGATAAGGAAGCGCTCCTTCGACGGAGCGACCGAGTGACCGGATGAACAGCTTCCTGCCTCCGGCGTGCGCACAAATGCGAATACATCGTCGTCGGCGAAAAGATCTTGTTCGAGTCCTGTCTCAAGCGTCGGATGCGACTCCCGCATCGCCAGCATCCCGGAAGTCCATGCGAAGATGCTCTGCTCAGTCTCTGTGCGACCCGCCTGGGTGAATGCGCTGTGCGCATCGCTCGGAAAGCCGCCAGGAAAATCGTGCCGATTATCGGGATCGGCGCCGCCGGTCATACCGATCTCGTCTCCGGAATAAAGCTGCGGCATCCCGCGCAATGTGGCCAACAGGCCCAGCGCCAGCTTTAGCCGGGAAACTGAACCTCCAGCGTCCGTTAGAAAGCGCGTGGTATCGTGATTGCCGATAAACGGGACAAGCCGCTCGGGATGCGGGTAGAGCGCGTCCTGGCGCAGAACGGTGGCCAATTCGGTCATTGGTTTGTCGTGAGCCAAGACGTCGCGCAGCGCAAAGTACACGGGAAAGTCGAAAGGCGTGTACAGCCCTGTATCGATGCCTTGGTGTGCCACTCCTCCTGCGAAGTAAGAAGTGACTTCTGGATCACCATTGAAGACCTCGCCCACAGTCGTCAGGTGCGGATACACGCGACTCAGCGTGGCGTCGTAATCACGCCAGAAGGCGCGGTCCACGTACGGAAAGGTATCGAACCGGATGCCGTCGATGTTAGCTGTTTCAACCCACCAAAGTGCGTTTTGAATCAGGTAGCGCGACACAAGCGGATTCTCCTGGTTCAGGTCAGGCATGTCGTCCGTGAACCAGCCGTCGGTGACGTCGCGCCACGCCTGAGGCGGAGCATGCGGGTCAACCAATGCATAAAAGTCGGTCTTCACGGCGCTATGATGCTGAAGCGTGCCATGCAGCCAGCCGGGCGTGGGCGGATCGAGCACCCACGGATGCTTGACGCCGATATGATTGGGCACCAGATCAATCACCAGCTTCATGCCGCGCGCGTGCAGCGCTTCGGATAGATGTTGGTAATCGGCGAGCGTGCCAAAGTGCGGGTCTACCGCGTAGAGGTCGGTAGCGGCATAGCCGTGATAGGCCACTGGCATTGCGCCGTTGGAAGCGACTGGCGTGGTCCACACGGCTGTTACGCCCAGTTGCTTGAGGTAATCCAGATGTTGCTCGATGCCGGAAAGATCCCCGCCATGCCAGCCACGCGCGGCGGCGCGATCGTCACCGGGAGGATCGTTGGCCGCGTTTCCTTCGGCGAAGCGGTCGGTCATGATCAGGTACAACACATCCGCGGAAGAGAAACCGCGATGCGCCTTGGGATCGTTGTCGCGTGCCTTGAGCGCAAACGCACTCCGTGCCCGGCCCTGAGCATTGCTGGCAATGACCCAAAGCGTTTGCGGCGCGGCATCCTTTGTGCGCAGCCACAGGAACGCCCAGTGACCGTTGTCCGAAGCCTGCGTATGCAGGATCGCGACGCCTTTGCCCGTAACGGTGAAATGCGCCTGCTTCAGGTTCTCGCCGTGCACCAGTAACATGGGGTCGGGAAATTCGCTCCACCAGTCGGGCGGATCGATCTTATCGACACATGGAGCGCCGTCCCGCTTTGCGTCGCACCGACCCGGTGGACCCGGCGCGGGCGCTGCGAAAACAGATCCACCGCAGATCATCAACAGCGTTACGAGACAAAACAGCCTCCCGTGGCCCTTCATGACGTAGCCTTTCGCAGGTTCAGATATCGGGTTGTAATGGTTCCCGAAAAGCCGCGCCACGGCAGGAACCCAAGCCGTGGCGCGTCAGAGCTGCAGATCAGAACGAGATGCGAAGCGCCAGCTCGAGCTCGCGCTGGGTAGGCGCCAAGCGGGTGCTCGTTAACTGGCCGAAGTCGCCATTGGTGTAATTGGTATCCGGAATCTGGAACTGGGGCGTATTCGTCACGTTGTAAAGCTGCGCGCGAAACTCCGACTTTACCCGCTCCGCGATGCTGAAGCTCTTGACCAGGGATGCGTCCCAGGTATGAGTCCCCGGCCCGGTAAAGAAGTTACGCGGCAGGTTACCGACCAGCCCAGTCGGAGCCGTGAATGCTCCCGCGGGGCATTTGATCCATGTGTACCAGTTGACGTTCGTCTGGCATCCGCCGTGGTAGTCCGGACGGCCGTTGGGGCTGCTCGGCGCACCCTGTATGTCCATCGGTGTACCAGAAGCCAGCTGAATTATGTTGTTCCATTGCCAGCCGCCAACTATGTAGTCGAGCGCGACCGGCATGTCTTTACCCAGCATCCTGCCACGGCCGAAGGGCAGATCGTATATTGCGGCGGCGCCAAAAAGCTGGCGCTGATCGTTGTCCGAGCTGCCGCGCTGGTACTTTAGCAACGGCATTCCGCCGGTCCCGACGAGAATTCCGTTGGGCGCATCCGACAGTACGTCAGCGGTATTGTCGAATGAGTGCCCCCACGAGTACGTAACGTTCGCCTGGAGCCCCGTAGCCATTCTGCGAGTCAACTTGGCCTGCAGGCCGTTGTAGCTTCCGCTGCCGATCATTTCATACGCGTTGATCGTGCCCACACCGTTGGGGTTGACGGATCCTCCAACCGGGAACCAGTTGGTTGAGCCTCCAAGCGCCGTTTGGTTGGCATTGAATTGCGCCGCGAGGTTTCCCGTCAATGTCCCAACGTAGCCCAAGTTCAGAGAGGTGTGGCTGTCCAGTTGTTGTTCGATCTGAAAGTTCCACTGGTCGATATGGGAGTTCGGGCTGTTCTTCGGATAGTAGACAACGCTATCCGTCGAGTTGATGGCCGTGGGGCTAACGCCGATCTTTGCCGGCAGAGTCCCGGTCGCGGCGGTGGGATTGTTGCTACCGTTCGGTGCCTCGCCGCTGAGCGTGATGCGATAGCCGGTCGCGCATGTCGTAGCCGTCGGGCATGCGTAGTAGCTTTCGATGCCGTTCCAGTCCGGGTTCTCAGAAAGTTCCTCGGCGACGCCGCCGCGATTCACGAAGTAGAACAAGCCATATCCACCGCGGAGCACCGTTTTGCCATTCCCAAACACATCGTAGGCTGCTCCGATGCGTGGGCCTAAGTCGCCGTGGGGCGTGTTGACCAAAGCAGCGGGCCATCCTGAGGT
>JBEKRG010000051.1:0-42184 GCA_049518955.1 Occallatibacter sp. | reverse complement strand
GAGGCCGAAGGCGTTTTGCTGCGCGGGCGGAACGAGCGCGCTGATGGTGGGCGAGGTGCATGGAGTGAAGTTCTGGCCGGCGGTGTAAGTGCCGATTGGCTCGGGAATGGCGATGAGGCAGGTTGCACCGGATTGAGATTCGAGGACCGACGTGGTGGCGGCGCCGTCGGCCTGGCCGGAGTCGAGGAAGACGGGGCGGGCGATGGCGGTGATGCGCGCGTGAGTGCCGAGGGGCGCCGAAGCCTCAAAGGGAGACTCGATGGCAGCGAGCTGCGAATAGCCCGGCGCGCCGCTGCGATAGTTGAGCAGCGAAGTGCCGCCGAGCCAGCCGCTGTATCCGCTCTCGATGGCCTGAAGCTGCTGCTCGGCAAGATCGCGCGGGGTCGGCGGAGCGGCCTGGCGCTGAATGCGAATCCAAGGACCGCGAAGCGGCGGGAGATTTTGCTGCTGAAGTTCCTCGTCGGAGACGCCGGAGCTGGTCGTGGATCCGGGTTGCGTTTGCGATTCGGCGGGGGCGGTCGCCGGTGCATTTTCAGGCGTAGCGCCGAGGGGAGCGTTGCCGAGAGTTTGCGTGGGCGGCGCGGGTTGGGCAGCGGGTTGAGCAGCGGGTTTGCGTGGACGCTTGTGTTTGACGGGCGCGATGGCTGGCGTGGGTTTGACGGGCGGGCAAACGGGAACGGTGGTCTGGCAAGCAGCCGAAGCGGGAGCCGGCGTTGGCTGCGACGTTTGGGGAGCGGGTGGCTGGGACGGCGAGGGTTGCTGTTGCTGCGGCGCAGAGTAAGCGCCGGAAGCGGCGTCCTGCGCGGAGGGCGTGTTTTGTGCCGTGGTGTAGACACCGTGATCGGAGTGGGAAGAAGAGTTTCGCGCGGCGGCGGGCGGAGTGGCGGGCGTCGGCGCGCTTGCTTGCAGGGGCGTTGCGTTAGACGGGGTGGATGCGGCGGCTGGAGAAATGGGCGACGGGGCGGTCAAAGGTGCGCTGGCTTGCGGGGGCGCGGCGTTGGGGCTCTCGGCGGATGGCGTGGTCGCATTGGGGATTGCGTGAATGAGTGCGGCTGAACCTTGCGTGAGCTGAGCGTCGGTTTGCGCTGCGAAGCGAGCCTGCGCTTGCGCGGCGAGAACGTTCATGGGCTCAGAGCTGATGCGGAGATTGTCGGGTGGTGAAGTGGGTGCAAGCGCCGACGTGTCCATTGTTGGCTGAGACGAGGCGGTGATTCCGGTTTCAACTTCAACATCGGTTCGCCTCGTGGAGGTGACGTTTTCTTCAGAGGGCGAGAGATGGACGTTGCCGGTAAGCGGCGGGGGCAATGCAGCAGACTGCGAGTTGGGCGCGTTTGTGTTGCGGGCGTCGCGTGGCGAAACGAAAACGGGCGGCGTGGGCGGCGCAGTTCCCTGCTCTGCTGATTCATCGCGTGCTGCGAATGGCATCGGCAGAGGATTGTCAGAGGGCGCCGTGGCGAAGGCGGTTGTGGCGTTGGTCGCAGAGGGCAACGGAGGAAGCGCGGCCTGCGGCGAAGAGAGAGATTTGTAGGACGGAAGCGGCGCGAGCTGATCGGGAGAAGGCTCGTTGAGGCTTGGATCGAGACTTGGATTGAGAAGGCGCCGAATGTCGCCGGGGTTGGAGGCGGGACCTGATGGATATGACGCGTTGCCGCCGGGATTGCTGATCGACGATCCGGAAGGAGCGGCGGCGATGGCGGCACGCCAGAACTGTGCGGCGCGTTGCTTGTTGCCGCGAGCCTGCTCGAAGCGGGCGGCGAGCGATAGGACGTTGGGGTCCGAGGGAAAACGATCGAGCGCGGCGCGCAGCCAGATTTCGGCCTGGGCCATATCTTTGGCGGAGATCGCGGACCAGATGGCCCCCTGAAAATCGCCCGAGGTTGCTTGATTCATGGGAATGGATTTGTAGAGGGCGAGCGCGTCTTGCGAGCGGCCGATGCGAGCGTAGGCTCCGGCGAGTGCAAAGCGAATGTCGAGGCTGGCCGGGTATGTCGCGGCGGCGGCCTCAAGAATCTGCGTGCCGCGAGAGAGCTGGCCGGCAGCGAGATCCTGATTGGCGCGGCGGACGGCCCAGTTGGCCCAGAGGGTTTGCAGCTGTTGACGCTGATCGGCGGTGAGGTCAGCGCGCGTGTCGAGAGCGGTGAGGACGGGATAGAGCGTGGCGTCGCTACGGAGGTTGTAGAGCAGCCAGGCGTGCTGGATTTCAAGCGCGGCGGGGACGGCGGCGCGGTGGAGCAGATAGAACGTTTCGACGCGATGGACGTAGGCGTTGGCGTGGGGCTCGTCGCCGACAGCAACGTAGAGGCTGGCGATGGCCTGAACCCATTCAACGTCGGCTTCGAGAAGGCGTCGCGAGTCGGCGGGAATTTTGTTGAGCTCGCCAAGAGCCTCGGCGTTGCGGTTAGCGGCCATGAGCGAAAAGACGAGGCCCTTCCACGCATCGGATGCGAGCGAGTGCGGCGGGTCGAGCGTGAGATCGAGTGGAGCGGTGAGATCGGCGGATTGGACGGCGGCGATGGGAGAAAAATCACTGCGAATTGAAGCGCGCCAGGAACTGATGCGGGGGCGAGTGATGGTGAGAGCGGCGAGAACGAAGTGGGGAACGTGCGACGGAGCGGGCGTGAGAAACGATTGCGGCGTGGGCGGCGGCGGCAAATCGTGCGAGTCAGGCTGAGTGTTGACTTGCGATGGAGCTTGCGAGGCCGGATGCGCCTGCGGAAGCACGACGGGCGCGCTGCCTTCATCGGGATCGGGGCCGTAGGCCGGAAGCGGCGGGAGCTTGGTGGTTTTGTCGAAGGGCGTGTCGTCGGGGTTGAGGAGGCGCTGGAGATCGGCAGCGGTGACAGCGCGATGCGGCTGGAGATCTGTATCGGGATAAACGAGCACGTGGGCGAGACGATCGACCGGTGAGACGGCGGGCATGGCGGCGATGGAGGCGCGATAGTAGTCGGCGGCGCGCTCGTTGTCTCCGCGGGCCTGCTCATAACGCGCGGCGAGCGAGAGAATGGCGGGATCGCGCGGGAAACGGTCGAGGGCCTGTCGCAGCCAGAGCTCGGCCTGATTTTTGTCGTTGGCGGCGAGGGCTGCGCCGACTGCGCCTTCGAAGTCGCCTGCTGAGGCGTCCTGCATGGGGATGGTTCTGTAGATGGCGAGGGCTTCTTTGGCGCGACCAACGCGCGCGTAGCCGCCGGCAACGGCTTTAATGACGGTGAGATTGTTGGGGAAAGCTTGCGATGCGGCGTCAAGAATGTCGACGGCCCGGTGAGGGTTGCCGTTGTCCATGGCTGCGGCAGCGCGGCGCACGCTCCACTCGGCCCAGATGTTTTGGACGGTCTGGCGCTGAGCGAGAGTGAGGTCAGAGCGGCCACCGATGCGCATGAGCGAGGCGTAGAGAGCGCGGTCGTTGCCGATGTTGTAAAGCAGCCAGGCATTTTGAATGTCGATGGCGGGCGGCGGTTGCTGCTTGAGTTTGGCGTAGTACGCGAGCACGCGGTCCATATAGGCGATGGAGGTGCTGGTGTCGCCGGTGGTCGCGTAGAGGCCGGCTTCGGTCTGGATGAAATCGATGTCGGATTCGAGCTGAGTGCGGACGGGCGCGGGAATCTGCGCGAGCTGCTGAAGTGCCTGCGAGTTGCGATTGGTGGCAGCGAGCGTGGAGATGAGGCCCTTCCATGCGGCGGCGTTGTCAGGATGCGCGGCGAGGATCTGCTGGTAGATCGCGAAGGCCTGATCCGAGTTGTTGCGCTGAAGATCGATGGCGGCAAGCTGCAACTGGAGCGCGATGGAAGGCTGGTGGCCGGAGGCGAGCTCGAGTTTTTCCGCTCGCTCGAGCATTCCCTGAGCCACGTCCAATTGATTGGCCTGCTGGTAGATTGCGCCGAGCTCGGCGAGGAAGCCAGGATCGCCGAGAGCGGTCTCGTAGGTGGCCGCAGGGATCCGCTGCACGTCGTTCATGGCCTGCGAGTCCTGACCCAGCTCGTGATGCGCGCTGACGAGGCCCATCCAGGCCGAGACGTTGGCGGGATCGCTCGAGACGACTTGCAAATAAAGCGCGGCGGCCTGCGGAAAACGTTTGGCCTCCATGAGAATGCCTGCGTATTGCAGCTTGGTGTCGTCTTTTAGAGAGCTGCCATCGCCGGGAAAAGGAAGCGCGAGGGCAAGATCGAGAGCGCGCTCGGCGTCGGCAGTGCGGCCTTGCGCCTGATAAATCGCGGCGAGCGTGCGGAGGTATTCGGGATCCTTGTCGAGGGCGACGCGGACGCCGGGCGGAAATCGCGCGACGATGGCGAGAGCCTGATCGTTTTGATCGGCGCGCGCGTTGGCGAGGAAGAGGCCGCGCCAGCCATCGAAAGATGTTGGCTGAAGTTTAATGAGGAGCTCGTAAACGCTGGCGGCGGTGGTGTATTGCTGCTCCTTGATGTAGAGGCCGGCGAGACCATTGAGGGCGTCGGTGCTGCGTGGATCGATGGCCAGCGCCGCGCGGAATTTTTGGTCGGCAACGTCGAATTGATTTTGGCTGAAGGCCTGAGTGGCTTCGCTCATGATGAGCCAGAAGCGCGAGTTGGCCAGCGCGTCTTCGACGATTTTTGCTCTGTATCCGTTTTGCTCGGCTTGCGTGAAGTAGGTGATGGCAGAAGCGAAGTCCTGCTGGCGCATGCGCAGGAAGCCCATTCCAGCGGCGGCGCGGCTGTTGGTTGGGTCTTTTTGGAGGAGATCGGTGAAGAGCTGATTGGCTTGATCGAGACGGTGTTCATTGAGGGCCGCGAAGGCTGCGCGCTCGGCGGGAGTGCGCGCGATGCCGGAGTTCATCTGCGCGAGCTTTTTCTGGTCCTGGATGAGAGCTGAGGTGAGCTCGCTGTCGCCGGGATGCGATTTGAGATAGTCGCGCAGCTCGGCGGCGGAAGCGGGATTCGCGGAGTCCCAGATGAGCGCCTGGCGCAGCGCGGACTGCCCGTCGGCATCTGAGGGATGCGCCTGCAAGATGCGAATGCCTTCGGCGCGAGTGTGCTGATCGTAAGTGAGCATCACGCCAAGCGCGATGGCATAACGAGGGTCGCTCGAATTGTGATCGACGAGAGCGCGCATGCCAGCAATGGCCTGCTGCTTGCCGCTGGCGGTGCCGTAGAGCGTTTGATAGTAGGCGAGTGCGACGTCGCCGTTGGGAGGCTGATCGCCATAGAGCTGGCGATAGATGCGCATGGCGTCATCATTGCGGCCCTGGCGCGTGAGCTCGCCAGCCTGCCTGAGCTGTTCGGTCTCCTGGCTCGAGCTTGACATGGACTGGATGCGGGCGATGTCGGGATCGTTGGGGCTGATGGCGCGCAGACGATCGAGCGTTTGATTGGCCAGCGCGTCGGATCCGATGAGCTTGTAGTCTTTGGCGAGGCCAGCGAGGGCGTCAGTATTTTGAGGATCGGAGAGAAGAATCTGCTGCCATAGCTGGATGGCCATGTCGGGCCGGCCACGCGACTCGAGGGCACGAGCTTTCTCAGCGATGCTGGCGCGAGCGGTTTGGGCAGAGCCGGCGACGGAAGAGTTTTGAGCGTGGGCTAGTGAGAGCGTCAGCACCAGGCAGGCCGCTACGATCACACCCGCTTTCCAATGTCCTGAGCCCACCGTCATTCGCGCTTCCATTCTACGTTTAATTATCCGCGCGGACCATACCGAAAAACGGCTGTTAGCTACTAGCTTTCAACCGTTTGCACAGTTTGCGAGCGTCGGAGTGATGCAGGACGAACAATATGTGTGGAAAACAGGACAGAAACTAAATAGACACCGCAGGTTCGCCGCTGCAAACCGCCTCATGGCTTGGCGCTCTCCTCCGATTTTTGCTTCTTCTCATCTTCCCGCAACGCTTTCAGTGTGCTCAAAAGATCCGATGCTCTCGGATCTGTCGGGCTTGCGAAATAGAAATTGACGAAGAGCCAACTGCCGTTCTTCAGCGCAAGCTCAGGTGTTACGTCGGGCGTCTTATCTTCCTTGCCTTCCCAAATCGCGTGAACTTCGGCCCAGCATTTCCCATCCGCAACCGTGACTTTTTCTACAACGTGTCCTTCGGCGAGGCCGTCTGGACCGGCGAAGGGGTCCGCGTCCAGGGACACGAGGTCCGAGCCAGCTTTATCTTGTGCCTCTTCGTCTTTTCGCAGAGCTTGCACAATGGCTCGGCTAAACAGGTAGGGACGGTATTTCAAGGCCGCGTCGCCGGCATAATGTTGAGTCAGCTTTGAGTCGTTGGCAAGGTACCAGGAATAGAATTTCACGACAAATTCGCGACATGAACTGCTGGGGCTTTGAGGTGGTCTTTCTTGACTCGAGACGGCCACGGAGAATGCGAGGCAAAGGAAGAGGGCGACGGAGATTGGCTTGAGAGCAATCATGGAATGTCCCGGATGATGTCCCTTGTTGTTACGAACCTCAAATGAAGAACGCTAGCTCTCCATCATTGTGAGACGCGCCCTGGCTCTCGAGCGCAACCATTGACGTGTCCAGATGGCCAGGAGAAACGCGAGAACGACGACGATGACTGCGATCAGCCATGGATACTCCGCAGCCCAAAGGCGCAACTGCGTGAACCACGGCAACACGCCGACGTAATAAACCTGCGACCCGACGCGGAAGGATTTGAACTCGGTTCCGTGAAGGACGGAGACGGAGCCGGAGACGTCACTTGACTGCTGGACGTTGAGAAAAGTGTCCATGAATGGTTCGAACGTAGACGCGTCCTTGAGATGGATGGCGACGATGCTGCGGCTGCTGGCGATGTCGTAAGGAGACTCGATGCCCTCAATGACAGCATCGGGCGTGCCACCGGCAGTGAGAACGCCGGACTCAGTGTGCTGGCTGGAGCGGAGCTTCCACCACGCGTTGTGGAGAAGCGAGACGAAGAAGCCTTCCGTGTCATGGACCTGAATCTGGCCGCTGCCGAGCGAGACGGGAAGATGCGTGCTCAGTTTTTCGAAAGCCGGCTGATCGTCGCCAGCGCCGATGATGAGGAAGTCGGTGGCAGCGCCGTTCTGAAGTGCGTCGGGACCGGCGACGGTGATGCGCAGGCCGGGAAAACCGGTTTGGCGGCCGAAATGGCCCATGAGAGTGACGAAGGTCTCGATCTCCTGCTCGGTGGGCGTGGGCGGCAGAACGACCGTGGTGCCGCTCAGATCAGCGAGACGCGTAAAGGGAAACCCGGCATTCGAGAAGATTTCGAGATTGGGCAGGGGCGTCCAGTGCGGATAGCCGCGCAGGTCGAGATAGGAGTCGCGCAGAATCGAACCTTGAAGGTCGATCGGGTTTGTGTTGTCGCAATTCTGTTTGCGGGCAAGCTGGAAGGTGTAGTCGAACGAAAGCGTGTTCGAGAACGGGCGCAGGTTGACGACAGGAACGGGGACATCTGTCGTTGTGGTGCGCGATGCATCCTGTCCCGGAGTGAGCGGCGTGGAGCCGAGGAACGCGCTGTTGATGCGCACTTGGAGGCTTGAGATTGGCCCGATGGGAATGGAGTTGTAGCGATAAGCAAGATGCAAGCGGGCGTTGTCGTCGCCGGCGTCGTAGTAAAGGTCGGGAGGAATGCGGAAGTAGACATTGAGAGGAGCGGTTCCATCGCCCTGAAGCTGACCGGGAGTCGCATGGTCCCATAGAGAAATGGTCTGATCGGTGCGCGCCCAGCGCGGCGCAGCGTCAGGAGCCTGCTTTGCAGGCAGGGAGAGATTGTTGATGGGGGACTGCGAGCCGGTGAGCATGTCGCTGTGCAGCGCGACGGCCTGAGCGGCAGCGATGACACCGTCGGCATTGGGACCAGTGACGATGAGGATTTTTCCGTAAGGATCGTTGGGGTTGGTGCGCATGGCCACGGTGGGCCCGCTGACGGAGGAAAGATTGAAGCCGGCGGGAAGGCTCGCTGGATTTTCTGCGATGACGATGGCGTTGCCCTGCGGAATGGCTCCGATGCGCACCGGAAAACGCACGGGGCGGTCGGCAGAAACGAGGCCGAAGTAACTGGCGACGATGCCAGTGGCCTGAATGGCCTTGAAGGATGGCGGCGAGGGAAAGACAACTGGAATGCTGACAGGCTGAATTACGGCCGGATCGACGAATGGAATGGGAAGCTGCTTAAGATCGTCGGCGAGCGGCAGCATGTCGCCTTGAGTATCGATGTAGGTTTTGCGATCAACGCGCGCCCAGAGCGCGGAGTTGGCGGGGTCTTCGCAGTTCATGGTGTAGTGGCCGATGAACTCGATGGTCAGCGCGTTGTTGTGGACAAGCAGCTCGGGGGGAATGTTGAAGTCGGCCGCGGAGTCGTTGCCATCGGAGCCGCCGTACTTCCCTGCCGTTGGTCGGATGGTGGCGAAAAGCGTGCCGTTCAAGATCAGTTTGAGCTGGCTGAGCTGCGGAATGAGCGCGGGAGAAAATGCGTAGTAGACATGAATGGTGGCGGTGCGGACAACGTGCGTTTGCGGCAGCGTGAAGTAGATATTGTGCTGGCGATCGATGGAATGCAATTCGATTTGCGGCGATCCCGCGTCGGCGAGAGTGAAGGTGTCGTGATACTGGCCGGGTAGAACAATGGAGTTTGCGGTGTTCGCGGAGCTAGCAGAGTTAGAGACCAGTTGGGCGAGGGATTTGGGATTGCCGGCAACGAGAAGCGAGGCGAAGAGCAGGATCAATCCCGACTGAGCGATGGAGAGCGGGGCGGACTTACGGCGGGCAGCGAGGTCATCGCGGCCAACCAGGCTAAGAGCCGTGGCTTTGAGGCCGCGCATGGAGATCGTGAAGATGCGGCCGAGGCTGCGCAGGACGTTGTCGCTTTCGCGGCCCTCGCCCCAGCCGAGCCAGGAATCGGCGCGAGAGTAGAGCTGGACAGTGAGAACTTCCTGTTCGGCGATGGACAGATCGTCAAAACAAACGCGCAAGACCGATTCTCCCTCGAAGGAAACCACTTTCGCATGGAGAGGAACGGACCCTGGGGGCTGCGCAAATAACAGATTGACCTCGGAATCGGGTGCGAGATCGAGCGGCTCGGTGAGACGGATGCCAGCGCCGCCGTTGGACATATCGACGGTCTCGGCGGGGATTAATCTTCCGCCGGGTAACTTGAGGTCAAGGGGCGCGACAATGTTGAGGCGCACGGTGGTGCGGCGCTGCATCAGTTCGCGCGCTACTGCGGTGCACACGCCGAGAATGATGACGTTGAAGCAGCACCACATAACGTTCATGAGAACCGTGCCGCGGCGCGTTGTATCCCAGATGAAGAAGCGCGGGATGGCGACCAGGAGGCCGGCGATGTTGAAGATGAGCATCACCAGGAATGGCTGGGCGATGCGCGAATCAAAGAACGTGCGCCGGACGACGCCGCCCTTAGCGGTGACGTTAAACTTGCCCAGCTTGGGGCTAATGAGCGCCATCATGGTGGGCAGCAGGATGTAGGGCGAGAGGACTGTTTCGTAAATCTCATTCCAGAAGGAATGACGATGATCACCCTGAATGCGCGAGTTGGTGACATTGGAAAGCGTGAGATGAGGCAGCGCGTAGGCCAGAATGGCGGCCCAGTAGCCGGGAATGTTGGTGTGGTTCAGAAGCAGATAGATGAGTGGCGCCGTGAGGAAGATGAGGCGTGGCACAGCATAGAGAAAATGGCCGACGGCGTTGAAGTAGCAAAGCCGCTGAGGAAACTTAAGGCCACGAGCGAAGAGCGGATTGTCGGTGCGGAGAACCTGGATCATGCCGCGCGCCCAGCGGATGCGCTGACCGACGTGAGCAGAGAGCCGCTCGGTGGCGAGGCCCGCGGCCTGAGGAATGTTGATGTAGGCGGTATTCCAACCGGCCATCTGCATGCGCAAAGATGTGTGCGCATCTTCGGTGACAGTCTCTTTGGCGATGCCACCGATTTCGTCGAGCGCAGCGCGGCGCAGGACAGCGCAGGAGCCGCAGAAGAAGGCGGAATTCCAGAAGTCGTTGCCGTCCTGAACCACGCCGTAGAAAAGTTCACCTTCATTAGGAATGACGTGGAACTGGCGCAGATTACGCTCGAAAGGATCGGGCGAATAGAAGTGATGCGGCGTTTGCATCACGGCCAGCTTGGGATCGCGCATGAACCAGCCGACGGTCATCTGCAGAAAGCTGCGCGTGGGAACGTGGTCGCTGTCGAACACGGCCACGAGCGGCGAGGACATGGTTTCGAGCGCAGTGTTGATATTGCCGGCCTTGGCAAATTTGTTGTCGGGCCGGGTTCGATAGCCGATGCCGGCCTCGAAAGCGAACTCCTCAAATTCCTTGCGGTGGCCGTCGTCGAGGATGAAGACGTGGAGCTTGTCGGCCGGCCAATCCATATTGAGCGCGCCGAGAGCGGTGAAGCGGACGACGTCAAGCGGCTCGTTGAAGGTGGGAATCAGCACATCGACGTCGGGCCAGTCATCGGGATTCTCAGGCAGCGATACAGGAGCGCGGCGCAAAGGCCAGATGGTCTGAAAGTATCCGAGAAAGAGGATGACGAAGGCGTATGCCTCGGCCAGAAGCAGGCAGAGGATGAAGAAAGCGTCCAGCGCGCCCCAGTGATTGGCGGGATCGCGAAAGAAACGAACGACCTGCTCGATGCGCCAGTATCCGTAGCGAAAGGTACAGAACATGGACAGCTGAGAAGGCTGAGCAGACCGAGAACCGCCTGCTGCGGCCAGGTGAGCGGGACGATCGCAAGGAAGCAGAAAATGACTGCTGCGAGGATAAGAAAAAGGAGGCGAAGGACTTTGGTAAAAACATTCTCGCCGGCACCAATATCCTGCCAGATCGTGGTCGCTGTCATCGCTCGCTCCAGCGAACCCCTCGGAAGGTTGTGGTGGCGGCTGCGGAAAGGCTTTTGACCCAGCTGGCCAGGCTGGCGAAGTCCTCGGCAACTCCCGAGTTGGGTGCGTAGTCAATGATGGTCATACCCTCGGCCAGCGCCTCACTGACAGCGGGAGCGCGGCGGATCACAAAGGGGAGCAAGCGATCGCCCAGTTGTTCGCGAAGGACTTCGCGCACGTCGAGATGCAGCGGGAGCGAGGAATCAAACTGGTTGAGGACATAGTTGGGCAGCGCGGAGACGGTGGATGCGCTGCCGTTGTGATCGAAGAAGGCGTCAATGGAGCTGACGCTGACCACGGAATTCATATCAGGCATCAGCGGAACAAGAATCTGCGGCACGAGGCGCATGATGCGGCGCGTGGTTGAGCCGGAAGCAGTGGCAAGATCGATGATGACGCGACCCACTCCGCGCGCGTGCTTGGAGATTTCGGCGGTGAGCGCCTCCTGCGGCGCGATTTCAGAGCCGAAGTTCTCGGGATCGAGAGTGATCATTTGAATGGGCGCGTCGCCGCTCGAAACCGGAGGACTGAAGGTGCGCAACATTCCGGGACGCTGATCGCCAGCGCCGAAGAAGAATGGAAGCAAGCCGTAGGCTGCCGTATCAACGAGCAAGACGCGTTCGCCGCGCGCAGAGAGCGCGCGACCGAGAGTCGCAACGAGGCTGGTTTTTCCCACACCACCGGCAAGCGAAAAGATCGCCAAAACCGGAGCGCGCGCGGCCACCGGAGCCGGAGCTACCTGCGTTGGCGGCGCACTGCCTTCGACGACTCCACGCAAAGCAAACCAGCGCGTGGCAAGGCGTTCGCGAGAACCCTGCAACGTGTCTTCGGGCGCGGGCGGCAGGCTGGATGGGCTTGAGACTTCAGTCCGATCCGGCATGAGCCAAGCGGGGCGGCCCGCATCTTCTGCTGCGTCGGACGACCACGGTTTGCGCGGAGGCAGATAGCTTTCTTCGCGCATGGGAGCGTGCGGCGAATGGCCGGGCTGGCGGTACGACGGTGGCACCGCTAAACCGCGAAGTGCTGAGGCAAGATCTTCGCGAATAGGATGCTCGGTCTGCGAGCGGTCGATATTCAGACGGTCGGGCGGCGGCGGCTGAGGAGTTCGCGGCGGATACGAGGGGGGCTGCTGCGCAGTTGACTGCGGCGAGGATTCCTCCTGCCGCGTGTCGCCGTTGCCGCGCCTTGGCTCCAGGGGCTGCTGCGTGCGCAGATGTTCCTGCTCCATCGCCTGTTCAACACGCTGGCGTGCCTTTTCGCGGGTCTGCGCACGCGAGGCAGAAAAATCGCGGTACTTTGCGCCGTGCAGATTCGCCCAAGAGTAGAGCGAAGCTACGTCTTCCGGGGGCTCGTTTGGATCGGACTGCCCTTTATGCTCCGTCATAATCTATACCAAGGTCTAGAAGTGCAACTCCGCCACGCACGTTTTCGAAAAATGTTACAGAGCCCAAGATGCCGGCTGTTGCGATACGGAACACCGGGAACTCTAACCCGGATGGCGGATGAATCCTTAGTGGTAATCGTAGTGTCCGCGGAGGGTCGAGAACAATAACACTTGCACAGCCACGACGCTAACACTTTCAAGCCATCGAAAACGGCAGAACTGCCTCATTTTCTGAGCGATGCGGGCATTCATCCCCCGTTTGTAATCGCTTTCTTCGTATCCTATGGGTACCATCGTACGCGCGGTTTTGGTTACCGTGCCCTGAAATGTTTTGCGCAGTGTCGTGAGCGTCGGAGTGTTGCAATTCGCGGCAGGGTGCAAAACGGAAATGGGCGCTCGCGTGAGGCGTGAATTCCCTGCCCCGAGGGATAAAGTTAGGCGACTGACCCTGTGTTAGTTTGGAGATAGCGACCTTCAGCGAGCCCGTAGCTCAGTTGGTAGAGCAACGCCCTTTTAAGGCGTGGGTCGTGCGTTCGATCCGCACCGGGCTCACCACTCCCTGGCCGCAAATCCCGTAAATTTTCGTAGATCTGCACCTGCTCAGGGTTCGAGGTCGAACGCTGGACGCAGGCTGGCATCCATATAAAACGGCACCGACGTATGCTCGTGGACGACGCGCCATGCGCCGCGTGCACGCTCGAAGCAAAGGGTCTCGCGCATCCAGAAGCTGACGGGGTGGTCGACTCCCTTTTTCTGTCCGCTCAGGCGCAGATAGCCGCGCCCGTACGCGTGATCGCCGTCGATCGTGAGTTCAAAATTGCGCGGCTCGAGGCCGATGGGCGAATCCCAGGTAGCGAGCCAATTGCGCTTGCGCTCGAGGGAGATGCCGTCGTGCATGAGTGGCGGTTCGAGATCGTAGATGACAGCGTGTGGCGCGTAAGGCGAGGAGATGCCTTCGACGCTTTTATCGTGATGGGCCTGGTGGAGCGAACTGATCAGGGACAGGATTGCGGCTTCGTCGGTCGAGGCTGGGGCGTGAAGCGTGGTGGCAGACATGATGATACCTCCGTGTTTTTTTTAGCGTTGGGAACTCGGGGAGTTACTGCTAGCGACGGCGGAGTCAATCTCTTTGATGAAATGGCCGAATTTTTCAGTTTGGAAGCGCGCGTCTCAGTGCTGATGCTCGGCTGAAGAGCCGTCGGACCAGTGATCGACAGGCACCATGAAAATGGTTTCGGGCTCAGGCCCCAGGACATGGTGATCCGTATCGAACACCACCGGAGAGCCGTCCAGGTTCGCTCCCCAGCTCGCAGCACCCATCCCGCGCGGGAGATGAAACATCAGGTGCGAGTGCCAGTGCCCGGGGCCGTCACCGAGATATTGGTCTTTCGACATCATGTAGGACATGGCTCCCGCCTCAGGAAGGGGCAATAGGCCGTTCGCGAGCTGGGATCGAATGTTGTCGGCCAGCTGGTCTTTGGTCATGCCGCTCAGAATCAGCTTGGTTCTCAGAATGGTGTAAGGAAGGATGGAGCGCACAGCGGGCGGGTTGTAGCAGATGGGACCGCGCAATCTGGGGTTCCAGAAATCCGTGCTGTCCAAGGGGGACATCCATCCTCGCTCGACGATACAGGTGAAGCCGTTTTTGCCCTCGATTGCAGTGTGGTAGCCGTCCTTCTCGAGGACCATGACGCTAGCGTCGCTCGAAAGCGCGGGAGGAGCGGCGCTTTTTGCGAGCGCGATTTCCTGGTCGCGATCGGCAATGAGGTATCGGTCAAGAGGCGCCATGGCGGGATAGGGCGACTTGTTCTCCTGTGCTTGCACAGGCATTGTGGAAACGGGCGCGGCCAAGAGGATGAAGGTGACAACAGCGATGCTTTTGAAGATCTTTGCAATCATGTTTCGCTCCAGAGATCGAGTTTGTCTTGGTGGACGTGTGGTGAAAAAAGGGCGCTGGCCTCATTCAAGAAATCTGATTTTGCGGATGGAGCTGAGAGAAGAGCAGTTCGAGATAGCGGCGAAGGTGATCGATGCACTGGGCGGCGACATCGCGGCTTAGCTTGGCTTTAGCGAGGATGAATGCGCCCTGGATTGTGGCCTGGGTGTAGAGGGCGAGGCTCTCGGCAGTCCAATCGCCGGAGATGCCGCGCTGGCGGATGGCTGCTTCAATGTCGGGAACGAGCGTGCCGGCATGGCCACTGATGCTGGTTTCACAGGCCTGACGGATGGCCGGATGGGTGTCGTAGGTCTCCTGGACCATAGTGCCCACCAGGCAGGTGTAGTCGGGCAGATCGCCCATGAGCAGGGACTTGCGAAAGTCGATGTAGGCCAGCAGTCGGTCGAGCGGGTCGGCCGGCGCGTGATAGGGCGCTGAGGCGAACACGGCGGTCGTGCCTTCGATCCAGTAGTCAGCGGCGGCAAGGGCGAGATGTTCCTTGCTCTTGAAGTGATGAAAGAAACTTCCCTTGCTGAGGCCAGCGGCAGCGCAGATATCGTCGACCGTGGTGGCTTCGTAGCCCTTGGCCCGGATGACATGGAGCGACGCGTCGAGGAGTTTCTTTCGGGAGAGTGCGAGTTTTTCGTGGCGGACAGTCAATGACTACTCCCCTAGCATTTACTCTTCAATCGTCGTAAACATACCAACTGGTCGGTATGTTGTCAACGGGAAAGTTTTGCACAATTTAACCTACTTCCTTTCTTTTAGATCCGATTTTGCGTCCATCTGTCGGCGGAAACTGGAAAGGCTCCAGTCAGCGAAACAATAGCGCTCTAGGCAGGCGCTTGGCGGGGGTCATAGTGTTTCGGCACAGGAGAGATTTCTGAAGCCCAGACGCGATGGATCTCGGTGGCCGAAATACGGCAGTCTCAAACTGGCTGATGTCAGGTCTGGTTCGTTTGGAAAAAGCGACAGCAGGCGAGTTCGTAGCGCAGTTGGAAGAGCACCTCCCTTTTAAGGCATGGGTCCTGGGTTCGATTCCCAACGAGCTGACCGCGCTTGGCCACACCTCTTCCCCATTGATGTCTCCTTGCAGTCGACTCGCCCGGTACAAGCGGTCATACCCATTCGCTGCGCTTTTGTGCGCGAATCATTCCATTCGTCGACCGCTCTCCTGCGGTTTTTGCATTTCATCGATCAGGGATTGGCCGCAATTGGTGGGGAGTTTTCGGCGAGGCTGGTGGCTAGAAAGTCGAGCACTTTAGGAGTTGCGTCGAGAGAAGATTCGGCGTTGCCCTCGGGGGATCCGCCAAAATCCGTGGATCTTCCTGAAATCCGTTGCGTGACGCCATTGGTCCAGGTGGGCTCGATTTCCGGAAGCCCGGCGCGGTGGCCGGCGTGGGGATAAATGAGCGTCACGACCTGATGGGAAAAGTGATTGGAGTGCAAGCGCTGGGCAACTGCCCGCACCATTTCAGCGGAGGGCCAGATGCCGTCGTCCTCCGCGCCAATCATCAAGATGGGACCGTTGGTGGCTTCGACAGCGATCTGGGCGCGGAAGGAATCGGCGGAATTCGCACTTGGATTCATCGCCTCGGCCAATGAAATATAGGTGAGGGGCGAGCCGTGCCAGGTCCAGGACGGTCCGGCGGCGCCCTGGCAGCAGGAGGGATGACGCACGTTCGCGGGGACATAAGCGACGACAGCCTTGATGGGCGAGTACATGGAGCCAAGCTGGAGCGCCAATTCCCCGCCCCGCGACGTTCCCATGACGGCGAGGCGGGTGGGATCGATTTCAGGACGCTTCATCATCCAGGCCAGTGCCTGGCCGAAGTATTCGAGAGGAATCCGCTCCAGATTGTCTGGAGTGCCCGAGCAATGGAAGTAACAAAGCGCGAAGGCTACGTATCCGTGCGAGGCGAGCCACGCGGCCTTGCGGCCGGGGTATCCGCCTTCAGAGCCACCGACGACCAGGATTCCGGGATGCCTGGCGGAGTCCCCTGGCAAAAACAAAATGCCGTGGATGACGCCGTCGACATTGATCTGTTGGATATCGGGGCGAATGGCCAACTGCGTGAACTGCGCGGAAGAAACTTCCTGACCATTAACAAGCAAACGGAATTGAATGGGCTGGGGCTGAAAATTGTGAGGAGGTTCATAAAGATGAACGTTGAAATCCTTAGACCGCATGGACCAGACCAGGCCCAGGGCGGAGACGGTGCGGTAAGAGCCATTGAGCGGAGCCAGCTTTGAGGTGTCCACGGAGCCGGTGGAGTCGGCGGCGAAATCGGCCTGCGCGGCCCATGTCTGAGCGGCGCCGTCAGTCAGTTCGGCACGGATGGTGACCTGCGAACCCGGCGCGAGTCCGGTGACGATGATGGATGCGGGCTGGTCGGCCATGGCCTGAGCCGGCGGAACTTGGATTTTTTGCGCCTGCAGCGTGCATGCCGTGCCAAGCAGCGAAGCGAAGAGCACGAAGCGGCGAGTCTTCATGGGGGCCTCCGATGGGGACGGGGAGCCGAACTTTCATGGGAGCGGGGCGGACAAGTTCGATCCGATTTTACCGCAGGGTGCGCGACGAGAGAGGCTTGGTGCGGCGGAGAGCGAGGTTTTAGGATGGAGCCTGCGGATGCAAGCGAGTTCAACCAAATAGAACGACGCAAGAGGACGGGCAGGGATGGTTTCGGCGACGGAGATTGTTCGGCTGCAGGATCGGCTGACGCGGGAGTGGCACGAAAAGCCGGACGCGCCGGTGGGCGGATCGTCTTCCGTCCCAGACGGCGAATGGCTGGGACTCGTGGCGCGACAGCATCGGGCAAACTTCGACCTTTGGCACATTGAGGACAAGGCACGAACTCCCGGCGCGAGCGATGCCGAGATTGCCCTGGTCAAGCAGGGCGTGGACGTGACCAACCAACTGCGCAACGACCTGATCGAAGAGCTGGACATAAAGATGCTGGCCTGGATGGAAGCGCGAGGATTGCCAAACGCGGCTGCGCCGCTCAGTTCCGAGCCACCGGGAATGATCATCGACAGGCTGTCGATTCTGGCTCTGAAGATCTACCACACGAAAGAAGAGGCGGAACGAAGGGATGCGCCGCCAGGGCACGCGGAGCGGAATAAGGAGCGGCTGGCGATTCTGGTAGAGCAGCGCGACGACCTGGCAGGATGCCTCGATGCTCTTTGGCGGGAGACAGTCGGAGGCTCGCGGCGCTTCAAACTTTACCGGCAATTGAAGATGTACAACGATCCGACGCTGAACCCGGCGATCTACGGCAAATCCGCCGGTTCCCGGGGAGGATAAATGTATGTCAGCAAACACCCATTGACGGAAGGCGGGGTTCTGCGTATAAACATGGCCTAAGTAGCGTTGTTCCTCGAAGATTGTTCCCCACCGGGCGATAAGCTTGCCCCAGGGGCAAAGGAATGCGCGGTTCGGGAAAACTCATGACGCAAGAGGCACGATCCGCGGCGCCCAGCCGCAAGAAGACAACCCCAGCGGCCGGCAAGACTGACGGTCGCGGCCGGACTAACAACGATGCTGCCGTTCAGCACTACCAGGCTGCGGTGCAGCTGCTGCAGCAAGGCAAGTACGAAAAGGCCTTGGGATTGTTGGAGAAGCTGCTTCCCGAAGCGCCAGCCGAAATTCAGGACCGCTGCCGGGTCTACATCGTCACCTGCCGACGGCAAATGTTGAAGAGCAGCCTTTCGTTCCCCACGCCCGAGGAGCACTACGACTACGCCATTTCGCAGCTGAATACCGGTTACTATGAGGAAGCGCGCGAACAGTTCAACAGCATTCTGACCGGGCATCCCAATGCCGACTACGCATTTTACGGACTGGCGGTGCTGGAAGCCATTACGGGGCGCGTGCAGGATTGCCTGAACAATCTGGCACGGGCGATTGAACTGAATTCGAAGAACCGACTGCAGGCGCGTGTCGATAACGACTTCCAGAACATGGTGGACGACCCACGCTTCACCGAGTTGCTCTATCCTGAAGTTCCGTAGGATTTGCTTTGAACTCTCCCAAAATAAAAGGTGAGCGAGCCCAGGCGGAGAAGCTCGAGCGTGGCGCCTTGTCTCCGGTTCAGGGATTGCGCGTGGTCGCCATGGGCGGCGGAACGGGCCTGTCGACGCTGCTGCGCGGGTTGCGCCGGCATGTTTCTGCACCTGGACAAAGCCCAGACGCAACGGACGCGATCGCGGATTTGGCCGCAGTGGTTACGGTGACCGACGACGGGGGGTCGTCGGGGCGGCTGCGCCAGGACTTCAACATGCTGCCACCGGGCGACCTGCGCAACTGCATGGTGGCGCTGAGCGAAGAAGAGGATTTGCTGTCGCGGCTGTTCACGCATCGCTTCCGCGGCGGAAACGGACTGAAGGGCCACAACTTCGGCAACCTGTTTGTGGCGGCGCTGACGGAGATTACAGGCGATTTTGCGCAGGCAGTGCAGCTGGCTTCAAAAATTCTGGCCACGCGGGGACGCATCTACCCGGCGACCACGGCGAACGCCACGCTGGTCGCAAGCATGGACGATGGGACCGTCGTGCGCGGAGAGACGAACATCACGGCGAGCAAACGCCGCATCGTGGAGCTGACGCTCGATCCACCGCATCCCGCCCCGCTGCCGGAGACCCTAGAGGCGATCGAGCGCGCCGATTTGATCACGGTGGGTCCGGGGTCGCTCTACACCTCGCTCATCACCAATTTATTGGTGGACGGAATTCCGTCGGCGCTGGGTTCGGCGAAGGGGGTGCGCGTTTTCGTTTGCAACCTGATGACACAGGCCAACGAGAGCCTGAACCTGACCGCATCGGAGCACATCAAGCGTATCTACGAGCACACGCGAACGCAAATCTTCGATTACGCCATCGTGAACACGGGGCAGTTTTCAGCCGAGACACTGGCCCGCTACGCGGCGGAGGGCGCGGCGCCGATCCTGCCCGATGTTAAAAATATCGAGGCACTGGGCGTGCGCTGCATCATGGGCGATTTTGCCAGCGAGGAAAACGTCGTTCGACACGCTCCTGGCCGCGTGACCGACGCTCTGATGAAACTTGCCGCCGATTGCGCGTCTAAGAAGAAGACGTCTAAGAAGAATTGACGGGGCACGCGTTTGGCCGAGCCCGCGGGGGCATCGTACGATTGAGCGTGCGGGCCCTGAGATTGCGCCACAACCCTAATGGAGAACCCTTTTGAATATCAAGCGATTTTTGCCCGTGTTGTGCCTGACGATAGCCATAGTGCCCTGCTCTGCGCAGGGGACCTCTTCCACAACTGAGAACGTCACCCGCGCCACACTCTCCAATGGGATGCGCGTGGTGATCATTCCCAACAAGCTGGCGCCGGTGGCAACGGTGGAAGCTAACTTTATAGTCGGCGGCAATGAGACGCCCGATGGATTTCCCGGTATGGCGCATGCGCAGGAACACATGGCCTTCCGCGGCTGCTCGGGCATGACAGCCGATCAGACCGCAGCCATCTATGCCCTGCTGGGCGGCGAAGATAATGCGGACACGCAACAGGACATCACACAGTTTTTCACCACCGTGCCATCGGCTGACGTTGATGTGGCGCTGCGCGCGCAGGCCGCGTGCGTGAACGGAATTGACGATGCGCAGACTGAGTGGGACGAGGAACGCGGAGCCATCGAGCAGGAAGTGCAGCGCGACTTGTCCAATCCGACCTACAAATTTATCGATCGCCTCAACGGCGCGATGTTTGCCGGGACGCCCTACTCGCATGATCCGCTGGGCACGAAGGCCTCGTTTGACGCGACGACCGGGGCTATGTTGAAGGATTTTTACGAAAAATGGTACTCACCATCGAACATGATTCTCGTGATTGTGGGCGATGTGGACGCGGCAAAGACGCTTGCGGAGATCAAACAACTCTATTCAGCCACTCCAAAACATGCAGTGCCGGCGCGGCCGGCCATTGATCTACAGCCGTTCAAGACGGACAGCTTCACCATCGACAGCAACCTGCCTTACGTTCTGGGTTTTATTGCGTACCGGATGCCGGGCACCGACTCGCCGGATTACGCGGCTGCACAGATTCTTGGGGACGTATTGGCGAGTGAGCGCGCGGATCTGTATGGAATGGTTCCCGCAGGCAAGGCGCTGGCCGCCGAATTCGGATTTGCCGAGGCGTATCGAAAGGCGAGTGTCGGCTACGGGGTGGTGGCGCTGCCGGCCGATACAGACGCCGCGGGCGCGATGACCGAGATGCGGCAGATCATTGAGGGCTACGCGACGAACGGGGTGCCAGCGGATCTTGTGGATGCGTCCAAGCGCAGCGAGATTGCGCAAGCCGAGTTCGAACGCAACTCCATTCCTGGTTTGGCCGACGTATGGTCAACCGCACTGGCGGGGGAGGGCCGCAACTCACCGGAAGAGGATGTCGAAGCGATCCGCAAGGTGACACTGGCCGACGTGAACCGGGTGGCCAAACAGTACTTGCTGAATACGAGCACCATTTCAGCCATTTTGAAACCGGCGCCGAACGGCGAGGCGGTTGCAGCCAAGGGATTCGGCGGGGCGGAAGAGGTTACGTCGGCGCCGACCAAGCCCGTGGTGCTGCCGGATTGGGCGACCGGTCCGCTGAATGCTATTCAAGTGCCGACGGATTCTCTTGCGGTAACGGATATGAAGCTGCCGAACGGAATCCGGCTGATTGTGCGCACCGATCGGACAAGCCCCACCGTCACGCTGGCGGGAATGATCAAGCACAATGCCAACCTACAAACGCCTCCCGGCGAAGACGGCCTGGGCAGCGTGCTCGACCAACTCTACTCCTACGGAACCGAAACCATGGACCGGCTCGCATTCTTGAAAGCGCTGGACGACATTGCGGCTAACGAAAGCGCAGGGGACCGGTTTTCGCTGACGGTCCTGAAAGAGTATTTTTCGAAAGGCGTTCAACTGCTGGCCGATAACGAGTTGCATCCAGCACTCCCCGTGCAGGCCTTCGAGATCACGCGTGGCCAGACGGCGCAGTTTGTGGCTGGCAATCTCCAGAGCCCCGGCTACCGCACCTCGCGCGCATTGAATTTGGCGCTGGTTCCAGCCGGCGACCCGATCCTGCGCGAAACCACGCCGGATACTGTCACGAAGCTGACGCTCGATGAGGTGAAGCAATTCCATGCTGCAACGGTGCGGCCCGATCTGACGACCATTGTGGTGATCGGCGACATCACGCCGGTTGAAGCCCGCACAGCGATCGAGAAGTGGTTTGGAGATTGGAAGGCCACAGGTCAGACGCCGGATACTACGCTGCCTGCGATTCCTGTGAACAAAGCTTCGGCAGCAAATGTGCCCGACAACCAGGCGGTGCAGGACACGGTGACGCTGGCCGAGCAGCTCAACCTGAACCGCTTCGATCCCGCGTATTACCCGATTGAGCTCGCCAACCACGTGTTGGGCGGCGGGTTCTATGCCACGCGGCTCTATCACGATTTGCGCCAGGTAAACGGGCTGGTCTACACGGTTGACGTGAGCCTCAATGCATCGAAAACGAGGGCGAGCTATTCGGTTCAGTATGGGTGCGATCCGCAAAATGTGTCGAAGGCCCGGGCCATCATCGTTCGGGACCTGGATCAGATGCGGACTCAGGATGTGTCTGACGCCGAGTTGCTCCAGGCCAAGGCGCTGATGCTCAGGCAGATTCCGCTGAGCACCTCGAGCGAGGATGCGGTTGCTGGAGAACTGCTTGGGTATGCCGAGATTGGCCTGCCCCTCGACGAGCCGGAACTGGCGGCTAAGAAGTACATGGCGCTTACCGCCGATGACGTGAAGAACGCGTTTGCCAAGGAGATCGATACCGGCAACCTGGTGCAGGTGGTTCGCGGACCGGCGCCGCAGTAAACGGGTGCGCCAAAGCGCGGACCCCTGCGATCGCAAGCGGATTTTTCTAGGCTGTGCAGGCATCGAAAGAAGCGGCCGGGAATCCACAAACGGCTCAAAAATAAGACTGTTCTCGGAGCGATGATTTGCGCTAGATTCTTAACACGCGCTCCGCAGTAAATCCGCGCGATCAGGAGGAAGTATGAGCAAGACCCGCATATGGGTGGTGGTGAGCTGTTGTTTGATTGCGATGGCGGCGAGCGCGCAGGGACAGCGGAAGGCCGGCCTTTGGGAAGTGACCAGCCAGATGAGCATGAGCGGAATGCCCAACATGCCGCAAATGGGTGGGCGCACTCAAGAGGTTTGCGTGACGCAGGCAATGATCGATAAATACGGCGGTCCGTATAGCAATCCGCAAAACGCACAGTGCCAGGTGACGAACGTGTCGCTAACGCCGACCGGAATGTCAGCGGACCTAAGCTGCACGGGCCGCATGAGCATGACGGGGACTGTGAAGACGACTTTCGTGGACGCGAACACGACAAAGACGACGATGCTGATGAATATGTCGATGCCCAATGGTCAGCCGATGACCATGACCATGAATGCAACTTCGACCTATAAAGGAGCTGACTGCGGGAGCGTGCAGCCGCTGGCCATGCCGCCAAGCCAATAAGTGGGATCGAGCGCGGCATCGGTTTACCGCAAGAAGAAAACGAAATCTGGCTGAAGAGGCCTACGGCACCGTGACGTTGATCGATGTCGTCACGGACACGGCGGTGGTGACGTCTGTCGCGGAAATTGTGTAGACGTAGGTCCCTGGGGTCACGACATTATTGTTGCCGCCACAGGCGCTGATCGCGGCCAAGCCGGCGAATGCACCTACTGCGAGCAAAGTAATCGTGAGCCAGCGCGGCACCCTGCGCCGGAATCCAAAACCCAATAGCAGCGCACCGGCGAGGGCCAGGCCCTGCGGCAGCCCATGGCCGCCGCGACGCGGCAGGTTGACTGGACAAGGATTGCTACATGGGACGGCAGCGTTGTAAAAGGAAATGGTCCCCGGTACCACTTCATTCGCGGTGAGCGTAATGGGAGGCTGGACCGGAATTGCGGCATTACCAGAAGGAAAGCTATCGCTGCAGTAGGGCAACTTCGCACCGGCCGGCGGAGTCGTCGGAGGCTGGCAATTGACGAGAACCTGGCCTGCGTAACCGTTGACCGAGGTCAGCGTGAAAGAGCTGGTGCCGACTCCGCTGGATGTGCTGGAGGACAAAGTCGCGTTTGTGGCCGTTATGGTGAAGGACGGTGGCGGTGTGGCCAATAGCGGAGCGCCGGAAAGCGCGACGGTGACAACGGCGAGGATCCCGAGAACTGCAAGAAGGCTAACCCTTTGCATGGCACATACCTTTTTGCGGGCGGCTTACGTTTTCCTGTGAAGTTAGACGAAGCATAAACCCAGCGGTTGGTGGACTCTGCAAAGATTTCAGTCCGCTATTTGGACGGAGGCGGCTTTCGGGGTGATGCGGCTCACGCTTCGACGGTGCGCTTGAGCTGGCCGCAGGCGGCGAAGATGTCGCGGCCGCGCGGCTGGCGGATGTAGGCGGGAATTCCCTCACCCGCGAGCGCTTTGCGAAAGAGCTCCGCGGTTTCAGGCTTTGGAGTCGAGTACGGAAAGTCCGGCCCGGGATTCCAGGCGATCAGATTCACTTTAGCGGGCAAGCTGCTGCGGCGCACGAGACGGGCGAGTTCGCGAGCGTGCTCCAGGCGGTCGGTGACTCCGCCGAGCAAAACGTATTCGAAGGTGATGCGCTCGTGCGGGCGCAGGCGAATGGGCCGCACGGCTTCAATCACCTTTTCAATTGGCCATTTCCGGTTGATGGGCATGATTTCGGCGCGAATTTGATCATTCGGTGCGTTGAGGCTGATGGCGAGCTTGGGCCGGAGATCGGGCGGCTCCTGGGCAAATCGCTCGATGCCGGGAACGATGCCGGAGGTTGAAACCGTCATGCGCTGCGGGCTCAGGCCGACTTCGCGAACGAGCAGGCGCACGGCGGCCATGAAGTTGTCATAGTTGAGAAACGGCTCGCCCATACCCATGAAGACAAGGTTCACGCGGTCGCGGCCCACGCGGACGCTGTGGCGATCGAGAACGGCGACGACCTGGCCGGCAATTTCGCCGGCGGTGAGGTTGCGCTGAAGACCGAGTTTGGCGGTGAGGCAGAACTGGCAGTTGACTGCGCATCCGACTTGCGAGGAAACGCAGATGGTGGCACGGCGCCAGGATTTCGGATCGGACGGTTCTTCGTCCGATGTGTCGCCAGCCTCGCCGTCGTCGCCTTCAGGCATCCAGACCGTCTCTACGGTTTCGAGCTTCGGGCCAGGGCAATGGACCAGATAGCGCTCGGTTCCGTCGATGGACTGAAAGGCTTTGGCGATCTCGGGACGGTTGATTTGCCAGCCTTGGGAGACGAGTCTCCGCCGCAAATCCAAAGACAATGTAGTAATAGAGGTAACGCCTGTAATATACTGACGATACATCGCTTCTACGATTTGATTGGCGCGCCAGGACGGCTCCCCTACCTGCGCTAGAACCTCCGAAAGGGCTGCCGCATCCAATCCAAATAGGGGACAAGTTAGCGGGTCAAGGCCCCCTGGTGCCGGCGCGGAAGCATTTATCGGTACGAGTTGGTCGGGTTTGTCGGGCACGGTATTTCCTGGGCACAGCTTTGAGCATGATAGCCGGTGTTGCTGCAAGCAGATCAAGGCCCGCCGGATTTGCCGAAGAACCATTCATTAACCAGGAATGGCGACCTCGATACGATAAACGGGTCGCAGGAGCCCGGCTGGCCTAAAATCGAATCTCCACAGGATGCACATGAACACTGAGCGAAACCTTCGCCGCACCGAGTTGCCGAACGGCCTGATTGTGCTGACCGAGCGGATGGAACACGTGCATTCGGTGGCCATGGGCGTGTGGGTCAAGTCGGGGTCGCGGTGTGAAAGCGCGGAAGTGAACGGCATTTCGCATTTTGTGGAGCACATGCTCTTCAAGGGCACTCGCTCGCGCTCGGCGCAGCACATTGCACGGGAGATGGATTCGATTGGCGGCAACCTGGACGCGTTTACCAGCAAGGAAACCATTTGCTTCAATGTGAAGTCGCTTTCGGATCATGTGCCCATCGCGCTGGATGTGCTGACGGATATGGTTCTGAATCCCACGTTTGCCGTGCCCGACATCGAACGGGAGCGCGGCGTGATTCTGGAAGAGATCAAGATCGACGAGGACAATCCGGACGTACTGGTGCACGAGCTGTTTACGCAGAGCTTCTGGAAGGGACATCCGCTGGGCAGCCCAATCCTGGGAACGACAGAGACGGTAAGGCGGCTGGGCCAGCAGCAGCTGTTTGGCTACCATGGCGACCGGTTCCACGGCGGAAACATGGTATTTTCCGCGGCAGGAAACCTGGATCACGACCAGTTTGTTGAGGCGGTAGCGGCAAAGTTCTCCACACTGCCGAGCGGCCAGGCGCTTGGTGAATTGTCGGCGCCCGAGCCCAGCGCAAGGATTATTCTGCGCAACAAGAAAGCGCTGGAACAGGTGCAAATCTGCCTGGGAGTTCCAGCGCCGCCAGTGGCAGATGACAGCCGCTACGCGACCTCGATCCTGAACACGGTGCTGGGTGGCGGCATGAGCTCGAGGCTGTTCCAAAACATCCGCGAGGAGCGGGGATTGGCTTATTCGGTTTACTCCGACATGAGCCCTTATCGGGATACGGGAAACTTCTGCGTTTACGCGGGGACTTCGGCGGGCAAGGCGCTGGAGGTGGTGGACCTGATTCTGGCGGAATTCCGCAATCTGAAGGAGAGCCCGATCGGCGACGAGGAATTGACCCGCGCCAAAGATCAACTGCGGGGCAATATTCTACTGAGCCTGGAGAGCTCGAACGCGCGTATGGCGAACCTGGCGCGACAGGAGATGTACTTCCACCAATTCTTCTCGTCCGACGAGATCATCGCACGCATCAACGAGGTGACTGCGGCAGAGGTGCAGACGATGGCGCAGCGGCTCTTTGAACCGGAGAGGATTGCGGTGACCCTGCTGGGCCGGCTGGACGGGGTGAAGCTCGGCCGCGGCCGGCTGATGTGCTGAGCGCTCTATTTCCCAATCGCGTCTATACGTTGTAGCATCTTGACAGAAGGCCGGTGAAAGCCGGCCTGTTTCACGAGGCTGTGGGAATTCCATGAACAGCAAGTCCGGCCGCAATCGCTCGCACCGTTTTTTCTCGCCCAATGGCTTTACGTTGATGGAACTGCTGATTGTGATGGCCATTATCGCGATCCTTTCTCTTTTGGCCATCGCCAGCATCAGCGTGTATACGAAGAGAGCGAATGCCTTGTCCGCGGTCAATTCGCTGCAGAAGATTGTGCAGGCGCAGATGATGTACGCGGAATCGTACCCGGCGAATGGGTATGCGTGCAGCCTGGAGGCGCTGGGAGGAGATCCGCACTCCGGACCCCCAACTCCGACAAGCGCGCAACTGCTACCGTCAGATCTGGCGTCAGGATTCAAGCAGGGATACGAGTTCACCATCACATGCGGCGACAAGGTGACAGCCAACAATGTCGATCGCTTCAATAGCTTCACCGCGATCGCGAAGCCTCAGAGCGTGGGAAAGACGGGCGATCGTGGCTATTGCGACGACGAGACCGATCAGATCAAATTTGACCCCACGGGCGGCGTGAACTGCACGCAGATTCTTGGCCAATGACAGGCCACGAAGCGATGGGCTGGAGAAAACGGGTAAACGGCGGCTTGCTGACAGCCGCCGTTTTGTTTTTGGCCACAAGCCTTGCCGCGCAGCAGAATCTGCCATCGGTGCATGAGCTTGCGCAGCGCGTCGACCGCCATTATGACCAGTTGCAATCACTCAAGGCCGGTTTCAGCGAGAGCTATGCAGGGCTGGGCATGACGAAGACCGAGAGTGGCACGCTCTTCCTGCGCAAGCCGGGGCGCATGATGTGGCGTTACAGCTCGCCGCAGGGAAAGATCTTTCTCCTCGACGGCAAATACGCGTGGTTCTACACGCAGGGAGACGCGCAGGTGCAGCGCATCCCGGCGAGTGAGCTGGATGATCTGCGCTCACCACTGCGCTTTCTGCTGGGCCACACGCAGCTTGAAAAGGAACTGACCGGCCTGACCTTGGCTGCCGCGCCCAACGGCTGTTTTACGCTGACCGGCCAGCCCAAAGGCCAGGAAAAGCGCGTGACGCGGGTTGCGCTGACGGTGACGCGCGACGGCACGATCAACGAGATCGAAGTGGACGAAGCCGACGGCGCAATCACCCAATTCACATTCACAGGCGAGCAACCGAACACTGAGATTCCGGCCGATACGTTTCGCTTCACTCCTCCGGCGGGCGTACCAGTCGTGGATGCGATGCCGCCGGTGTGAAAAAAGCAGGGACCAGGGACTTTGGGAATAGAAAAGCCGTTCCCGATTCTGAGACTCGATTCTTCCCTGCTCATTCAGCGCAAAACCCCCTCACAACTCATCACGCACACAGGTGATTTGCGGCACTGACTGCGCCGCGCAGAAGACTATCATCCGCTTGATTCAGCCCGGGTCCCCTATTCAATTCCTCACCCCCCGGAGGAATTCATTTGGTCGAGGAGACTTGCCATGAAAAGATCGATCTGCGTTGTCGCTGGCACTTGCCGCGGCGAGAGCGCTTTCCGCAAATCTGCAGCCTTCCTGCTGGCCTGCTGCGCCGTGTTCCTTTTCTGCTGTTCTTTTGTCGCAGCTGCGCAGGATCAGCAACAAGCCCCGCCAGCCGCCCCGAATCAGCAGCCAACCACTTCGCCTGCCCCGGCCGCTTCGCCCGCCAAAGAGATGCCGCCCATGCCGGCGGTACCTTCCGAGGGCAAGGCGATCATTTGCCTTTACCGGCCAGGGAACGCCGTCGGCTCCGCCTCTCATGACCATCTTTATGTGAATGGCGTCTATCTGGCCACGTTGCTTAACGGCGAATATGCCTGGACTGAGGTTGATCCGGGCACGGTCGTGGTCAAAGGGATGGCAAAAATGTACTACGGACCCAGCATCATCATGTCCAGCGCCGCGGCAGTGAACCAGACGAGAGGCCAAGCCGAGAGAATTCGCGTCCAGGCCATCGAGGGGAAAATCTATTACATGAAATGGAGCTCCGGAGTGTTCGGATCGGGCATCAAGGTGATACTCGTGGATCCAGAGACCGGCGCCAAGGAGATGCACAAGCTGCATCCGTCAAAGCCCGCGAATACGGGCGAAGACAAAGGCGATACGTCTGCCGCGCCAGCGCCAACTGCAACTCCCGCGCAGCCCTGACGGCACGCGCCGGGGATCGGGAATGAAGAACAAGCGCAGACTCGTCGTCCATCTAGTGGCTGGCGTGTGCCTGCTGGCGATAGCCGGAGCACAAGCTCCAAGCCTGAACGATCCCATCGCGCAGTACGAGCAAGAGGCCGCGAAGGCAAGATCCGGTCACAAAACGCGTGAGTTGCTCCTCTATCTCAATCTTCTCGCATCGGTCTATCGTGAATCCGGCCAGTTGCAAAAGGCGCTCGACTGCCTGAATGAAGCGCTTCCCATCGAACAGACATCGAACGGTGTCATGGGCCAGGCCATGACCTTCAATACCATGGGGCAGGTCTACACCGATTTGGGGCAGGAAGACAAAGCCCTGTCGTATCTGAACCAGGCTCTGCCATTGTGGCAAACAGCCGGCCAGCGTACCGGTGAAGCGAATGCGCTCACCTTTATCGGCCGGGTGTACGAGAGTCTTGGCCAGCATGAAGAAGCGCTCAAGAATCTGAACGATGCCATGGAGATCTGGCACGACATCGACAACCCTGACATCTCCATCGCCGCTGAATCTGCTCCGAGCGAGCCTTCGGGCCGCTTCACACGAAGAATGGAAGCCGCGCGAGAGAAATTTACCGCGGCGGCCAACATCAACATCGTCAACGCCAGCGCCATTGGCGAGGCGGGAACGCTCGACGGCCTGGGTAGAACGTATGCCGATGAAGGCCAGGGCCGTGAAGCGCTCAAGTGTTTCGAGAAGGCGCTTCCAGTCTTCCATCAGAGTGGCGAGCGCGCGGGTGAAGCTCTGGTTCTGAACGATATGGGTCCGGCCTACGCCGAGATCGGCCAAAAGCAGAAGGGACTCGAATCACTGAACCAGGCTCTCGTCATCTGGTGCGAGATCGGAAGCCGGGAGGGCGAAGCGCTTACGCTCAACGACATCGGCCGTCTCTATCGCGATCTCGGCCAACAGCAAAGCGCAATGGATTACTACAACCAGGCGCTGCCCATCTGGCGCGAAGTCGGAAACCGCAACGGCGAAGGGCTCGCGCTGAGCGATATCGGCCGCGCCTACGCCGACCTGGGCCAGCCGGGCAAAGCTGTCGACTATGCCAATCAGGCGTTGCCCATCTTTCGCAAAACCGGCAGCCGCCGCGGCGAAGCCATGACTCTCAACAACATGGGCAGGGATGACACAGATCTGGGAGAGCCTGCCGAGGCGATGAAGCTCGAGTTGCAGGCGCTGGCCATCTGGCGCGAGGCAAAAGATCAGCGCAACGAAGCTCAGGACCTGATGACCATCGCATGGTCGTACTCGGCGCTCCAGCAGCCCGACAACTCGCTGGTTAGCGCTCTCGCCGCCTTAGGCCTGGCAAAAGCTGTTGACGATCCTGAGGTCGAGGGAGCCATCGAGACCTCGCTAATGATGGGATTCCGCAAACAGCATCACCTTGAAGAGGCCATCTTCTTCGGCTTTGAAGCGGTCAACTCCTATCAATCGATTCGGAAAAACATCACCGGATTGGACAAGAGTCTTCAAGCCGGCTTTGCACAATCGAAATCGGGCGCCTATCGCACGCTGGCAGAACTGCTGATTGAGGCCGGACGCCTGGGAGAAGCGGAGCAGATTCTCGATCTTCTCAAGGAGCAAGAGCTCAATGACCTTGTCCCCGGCTCGGTCCCGGGCGCCGGCGCCATGGAAACGCCCAAGCTCTCGCCCGTCCAGCAGGAGATCGAATCGTTGCTGCCCGATTTGGAGAAAAGGGCCCGCGATATCGAGGAATGGAATCTCGAAGCAGCTCAGTTAGAGGACAATCCTGCTCGCACTGCCGCCGACGAAGCGCGGCTGAAAACGCTGACCGCAAACCTGGAACAGGCGAAATCGGCAATCCGGGATCGCTTCGACAACACGATCACTCCGGAACTCGACAAGCAGTCCGCCACCGGCGAGCCCACTGCCGACTCCGCGCAAAGCTATCTGCAAAACTCGCTCGCGAAACTCGGGCCAAACGTGATCGGTATCCGCATACTGCTGGGCGAAGATCACGCCTACGCGATCATGGTCACAGCGAACTCGCGCCAGAAGTTTGAACTTCCCGCCTCCTCGGCCGACCTGCGCAGCAAAGCTTTCGAAGCGATCAAAGCCATCGGCTCGCCTTCCACCGATCCGCGGCCGCAACTGAACCAGCTCTACACCATGATCGTGGCGCCGCTTGAAGACGCGTTGAAGACAATCGAAGCGGCAAGTGGAGCACAAGATAACGTCCCTACGCTGTTATGGTCGCTCGACGACGCATTGCGCTACGTGCCTATGGGCGCGCTTTACGACGGCAACCATTACCTGGTCGAACGCTTTCACAACGTACTCTTCACGCCCGAAAGCTATGGGCACATCGCAGACGCGCCCATCCAGGGCAGCCATCCGCCCAAAGCTCTGGCCATGGGGCTGTCGAAGAGCTACAACGGGATGCCGGCACTGCCGGGCGTGATTCCCGAGCTCGACTCGGTCGCCCACGATCCTTCCAACCCTGACTCGCACGGCCCCATCGAGGGCACAATCCTGCCCGACGAAAAGTTCACGCTGGCTGCACTAAAGACCGAACTCGGCACCGGCAGCGGATTCCCCGTGGTTCACATCGCCAGCCACTTCGTCCTGGTTGCCGGCACGGGCGATGAACCCTACCTGCTGATGGGTGGCAACAATGCGGGCGACGCGAAGGGTTTCGAGTGGAACCTCTCCGACATGGAAAACTCGCCTGTCACTTTCCACGGAACACGCCTGCTGACCCTCTCGGCTTGTAGCACGGCAAAGGATTACAAATCCCGGAACGGCTTCGAGATGGACAGCCTGGGCATGGTCGCGCAGCAAAAGGGCGCTGAAGCCGTCCTGGCCACCCTGTGGGACGTGAACGACCTCAGCACCAGCCACATCATGAGCGACTTCTACGATCGCTGGGCCAAAAATCCCGCCAAGGGCAAGGCTGAGGCGCTGCGCCAGGCCCAGCTTGCCTTCCTGCATGGCGCCGCGGATGCAGCCGGAGTGAGTACGGGCCGCGGCTTCGAACCCGTCGGCCCGTCCTCGACGCAAACTTCAAGCCTGGGCTACGCCCATCCATACTTCTGGGCGCCTTTTGTCCTCATCGGCAACTACCAGTAGCGCGCTCGGCCCATGACAGGAACTCAGTGACGATCTCATCGGTCCGCCTGCTCCCGCTCGCCGCATCGCTGCTCGCAGCGGTTCTATTTGCCCCATGCGCTCTCGCGCAGGAGGAAATCGCTCCTCCGCAAGGCAAGGGTCACGTTGTTGTTTTCGTGTCCGGAATCATGGGCCCCAAGCACGACAAAGCGCTTTCCGAGGCCATCGCCGCACTCGGTTACGATGTCTACGTTTGCGATGGCAGGCAAATCGCAAGGAATCCGGGCGGCAATCTTCGAGCCGCCATTCAAGCGGCTCAACAATCGCCGCATGGCTTGCCTGGGAAAGTTGCGCTGGTTGGTATCTCTCTCGGAGGCGGGTTCGCGCTGGCCCTGGGTTCAGAATGGACCGACGTTGTCGCGGTGGACATCGTTTGGTACCCCGCAACCGGTTTTGCCACCAGGCTTCCCGGTTTTGCCAGGCGCATGACTGTCCCGGTGCTGATGTTCGCCGGAGAGGCCGACCATTTTGAGAATTGCTGCCTGATCGAGACAGCGCGTGCCATTGAAAGCAGCGCTAAGGCCAACAACGCGCCCTTTGAGCTCATTACCTATCCCGGAGCCGACCACGATTTCATCAAGGGGGGCCACAACTACAACCCCGCGGATTACGAGGATGCACTCAATCGCACCGCGGTCAGATTGAAAGCGGCGTTCGCCAGCCAAGACAACACGTCAACCGGAGCCGGGCAGGGTTCCGGCAACTAAGCTGTTTTTTGGATGACGCAAGGACGCCTGTTAGGCGGTGAACGGCGCGCGAAGCAGATGGATCCCCTGCCCGCGCGAGCGCGCTGCCCGGCTTACTTGCCGGGCTTGGCGGGGGCGCTGACCGGGGCGGAACCACCCTCCAGCACCGAGTGCGAGCCTGACGAACGCACAAAGAGAACCACAAGGCAGATGGATGTGCACATGAAGATGATCGCCGACCACGTGGTGAGGCGGGTGAGCACATTGGCCGCGGCACGGGGACCGAATGCGGTTTGCGAACCCTGACCGCCGAATGCGCCAGCGAGATCGGCCGAGCGGCCTTGCTGGAGCAGGACGACGCCGATCAGAAAGAAGCACACGATCACGTGCAGGACAACAACGAAGTAGAAGAGAATCTGCATTTCTTAAGCTGCTTTCCATGCGCGCCGAGAGGCCTGAATAAAGGCGAGGGGCCCTGACGCAGAGATCTTTGGTGCGGAAGAGGGGACTTGAACCCCTATGCCTTTTGGGCGCCACCCCCTCAAGATGGTGTGTCTGCCAATTTCACCACTTCCGCACGGCGGTGAACCCTATAAGTATAGCAAAGACAATGCTGAGCGTGTGCCGGGCGGGAAAGGACGGATTGGCTCTGAAAACGGGCCTGCTGGTTACTTTTCGGGTGCGGCCAAGCGCTCCATCCAGCGGGCGAGGGCTTGCTGATCCGGCGAACCGGCGGCGTGAGCGTCGTGCACATTGCGGCGCTCCTCGGGCTTGCGATTCTGGCTCAATTTGAATTTGCCTTCAATGCGCGCGATGGGAATCCGAAAGCCGACGATGCCGGCGAGCATGGTGCGGCGAAATCCTTCAGGCAACGCGCGCCAGTGTTCAAGGAAAGCGGGCTCATTCGCAGCAATGAGATCGGCAAGGAGGGCCTCTTTGCCGGGATCGTCTTCGACAAGCGAGAGCGTCCCGTGTGCATGGATGGCAATGTAGTTCCAGGTGGGAACGGACAGATCCTCCGTATAGAGGGTTGGAGAAACGTAGCTGTGCGGCCCCTGGAAGACGACGAGAGTTTCGTGGCCGGCGAGCGCGCGCCAATGCGGATTGGCTTTAGCGAAGTGGCCTTCGATGAGGCCGTGCTCGCCTTCATCCTTAATGACGAGCGGAAGGTGAGTTGCAGAGGCGCTTCCGTCAGATTGCGCGCCGGACGCCGGGCCGAAGAGGGTACCAAAGGAGTGCTCGCGCATGGCTTCGAGGAGAATGGCACGATCGTAAACGAGATTGAATTTGGGCGAATACATGGTTGTAGAATCGGCGCCTGATGCGATTGAGTTGTCCAAGTCAGAATAGCAACTGTGGGTGGCGCGGAAGGACACCGGCTGCCCAGTTCCGGTGTTACCCATCTTGGTATAGACTCATCGCAAGCCTATGCGGAAAGTTTTGTTGTGCGCACTGCTCTTCGCGGCGATTCCGGCTCTCGTTTGGAGCCAGAATTCAGCCAGTCCAACCTCCACTATGACCAAAACCAAAGCGCTCACGCCTGAAGCGGTTCATCGCTCCGCCATCGTCATCGACACGCACGCCGACACGCCGCAGCGGTTTCTGGATGAGCACTTCGATCTCGGCGATGCGCTGAATGGCGGCGACTGGAACCTGGAGACCGCACGCAAGGGAAACCTGGGCGCGGAGTTTTTTTCGATCTGGGTCGATCCGGTGCGATTCAAGGGGCAGTATGCGCGACGCACGCTGGAACTGATCGATGCGGTGAAACAGCAGGTGGCGAAGCACTCCGACCAGATGGAACTGGTGACTTCTCCCGAGGGGATTTTGCAGGCGTATCGCGACCATAAGATTGCGGCTCTGATGGGGATCGAAGGCGGCCACTCGATCGAGGATTCGCTGGGGCTGCTGCGCCAATACCATGCGCTGGGCGTGCGCTACATGACGCTGACGTGGGCGAACTCAAACGGATGGGCCGACAGCTCCGGCGACTTCGAAGACGCCACCGTGCTGCACACCAAGGACGGCTTGAGCGAGTTTGGCAAGGATGTGGTTTACGAGATGAACAGGCTGGGGATGATGGTGGATGTGTCGCACGTCTCGGACAAGACGTTCTTTCGTACGCTGATCATCTCGCGGGCGCCGGTGATTGCGTCCCACTCGTCGGCGCGGGCGCTTTGCGACGCGCCGCGCAACATGACGGACGATATGCTGCGCGCCATTGCGAACTCCGGCGGCCCGGATTCGAAGGGCGGCGTCGTGCAGGTGAACTTCTACTCCGCGTTTTTGTCACAGGATTACCGGAACGCGCAGAAGTCGATGGAGCCGGAGGTAAACAAGGAAATCGAAGCGCTGAAGGCGAAGAACAAAGCCGAGGGCAGAGAGACAACACAGGTGGATATTGACAAGTTGCAGCGCGCGGCAGCGGATCGAATTCCGCGACCACCATTCTCTGTGCTTATCGACCACATCGACCACATTGCAAAGGTAGCGGGAGTGGATCATGTGGGGCTGGGATCGGATTTTGACGGAATCAACGGGCAACTTCCTCAAGGGATCGACTCGCCAGCCGACTTACCCAACATCACCGCCGCGCTGATGGCGCGAGGCTACTCGGCGGAAGATTGCCGGAAGATTCTGGGCGGAAATCTGCTACGTGTTTTTCGCGAGGTCGAGGCGGTGTCGAAGACGCTGCAAGCGCAAGACAGGCCGAGGATCACGGAGAAGCAGCCGTTCGCGAAGCAGCAGTAGGCGCCAAGTCTCAGGCTTCAAGGGACAGTGGCTTTTGAACGGTAACCACGACGAAACCGGATTTGAGATCCCGAAGTTCCCTGCCCCGCGCGGCGTTCTATACTGTTCCCCTGCTTGACCCGCTCGTACTGGAGGCACTCCGATGAAATGCCTTGCTCCTATTCTGGTAGCCGTTCTAGCCGTGCCGGTATTTACTGTGACGCCAGCTCTTCGTGCGCAGGACGACAAACCTGCAGCGAATTCCGATAGCGCCGTAGAGAAGAGCACGAAAGCAACTGCGCTGGCGCCGCCGCCGGACTCGACCACGCAGGGCACGATCGATGCGGGCGGGCAACATATCGCGTATATCGCGATTGCGGGCACCATCACGGTGGGCGCGACTGACACAGATGATGCGCAGCTCGGGCCGGACGGAAAACCGCTGCCGGGCTCGCAGCTTGCGCTTGCGGCGCCAAAGGAGCCGGCCGATGCGGCGCCGGTGGCGCACATGTTCTACGTGGCCTATTTCAAGACGGGCGCAAATGTCGAGGATCGGCCAATCACGTTTTTCTACAACGGAGGGCCGGGCAGCTCGACGATGTGGCTACACATGGGATCGCTGGGGCCGAAGTATGTGGAGACAGCGGGCGACACGCATCTGCCGGGCGCGCCCTACAAGCTGATCGATAACACGGACAGTTTGCTGGACGTGAGCGACGAAGTTTTTATCGATATGCCCGGGACTGGTTTTGGGCGACTGGCCGGCAAGGATGCGAACAAGGCGTTCTGGGGCGTCGATCAAGACGCGGAGGCGTTCGCGCGATTCATCGCACGCTTCCTGGTGAAGTTTGGCCGGTGGAATTCGCCGAAGTTTCTGTTTGGCGAGAGTTATGGGACCACGCGGTCCGCGGTGCTGGCTGACATTCTGGAAAACGAAAAGAACGTCGACCTGAATGGAGTGATGCTGCTCGGGCAGATCTTCGACTTTTCCATCGCCACGGGCCCGCCGCGACCCGGCGTGGATTTGCCCTACGAGCTGGCGCTGCCGACTTACGCGGCGACGGCGTGGTACCACAAGAAACTTTCGCCTCAGCCTGCCGCGCTCGATCCGTTCCTGAAAGAGGTGGAGGATTTCGCGACGGGCGAGTATATGCATGCGCTGGCACAAGGTAACGCGCTGAGCGATGCAGAAAAGCAGCAGGTTGCCGCGAAGCTGCACGAATACACCGGGCTCTCCGTTGACTACATCCTCAAGGCCGATCTGCGTGTGACTGCGGGCGAGTTTGAAAAGACATTCGACGACCCGGAGGGGATGACGACTGGCCGATACGACACGCGCTTTCTAGGCCCGACGCTCGATCCCTTGAGCGAGGCCTCGCAATACGATCCGCAGAGTGCCGCCATTTCGTCAGCGTATTTTTCCCTGGTGAATCTCTATCTGCGGCAGAACCTGAAGTACGGCGCGGGGGAAACTTATCTTCCCAGCGCGCTGTTTGACGGCTTCCGTTGGAACATGACCCGGACCGGCGGCAATGGGTTCGGCAATGCCCGCGGATTGAATGTGGGCGCGGATCTGGCCGAAGCGATCAAGACGAATCCGCGGCTGAAGGTGATGGTGAATGACGGCTACTACGATTTGGCCACGCCGTTTTTTGCCGCGGAATACGAAGAAGCGCATCTGCCGATTCCGGCGTCGCTGACCAAGAACATCGAATACGACTGGTACGAAGCGGGACACATGGCGTACATACGCGACGAGTGCCGCAAACTACTGCACGACCGTGTGGCGGCGTTTATCAAGAGCGCGGATGGCACGAAGTAAATAGTGATCAGTAGTCGTTGGTCGGTGATCAGAGGCTACGGGGGCTTGCGGGGTGCTTCTTTCGGCCATCCGAGGGAAGCAGAATTCCAGAAACCCGACCCAGTTCTGCGCTTTATACTAACCATTCGCTCGTTATCCCACCTGGAGAAAAGAAAAATGAATTCATTGAGCCGGCGTTTAGCCGCCCTGACGGGCGCGGCGTTCTTGATTCTTTGTGTTTCAGTTCGCGCACAGGACGATAAGACCGCGGCCAAACCTGCGACGCCCGCAACGCCGGATAAAAGCGCCGAAGCCGCTCCGCCTGCCGATTCGACAACGCAGGGTTCAATCACAGTGGGTGGCCAGCAGATTGCCTACACATCGGTCGCAGGGACCATCACGGTTGGCTCAACCGACGACCAGGATGCGCAGCTTGGGACGGACGGGAAGCCCCAGCCTGGAAGCCAACTCGCGCTCCATGCGCCCGCGGCTGCGAAGGATGCAACTCCAGTAGCGCAAATGTTTTATGTGGCGTACTTCAAGAAAGACGCGAAGGCTGAAGATCGGCCGATCACGTTCTTTTACAACGGCGGACCGGGTAGCTCGACGGTTTGGCTGCACATGGGATCGCTGGGCCCGAAGCATGTGATGACGGCGGGCGACACGCACCTGCCCGCTGCGCCGTACACCATGGTCGACAATCCCGATTCCCTGCTCGATGTGAGCGACCTGGTCTTTGTTGACGCGCCGGGCACGGGCTTTGGACAAATGATGGGAAAGGATCCGGGGAAAGCCTTCTGGGGGGTGGATGGCGATGCGAACGCGTATGCGCGATTTATTCAACGCTTCATTTCAAAGTATGGGCGATGGAACTCATCGAAGTTCATCTTTGGGGAGAGCTACGGAACGACGCGGTCGGCCGTGCTGGCCAATCTGCTCGAGAACAAACTGAACATCGACATCAACGGAGTGATCCTGCTGTCGCAGATTTTCAACTTCACGACCGATATCGATCAGCCGACTGCCAATCCGGGGGTTGACCTGCCTTACGAACTTGCACTGCCGACGTTTGCCGCTACTGCGTGGTACCACAAGAAGCTGCCGAACCCGCCGGCCACTCTGGAGCCGTTCTTGAAGGACGTTGAAGATTTTGCGATGGGCCCGTACGCGCATGCGCTGGCCCTGGGAACCGACGTGGGCGATGACGAGAAACGCGCCGTGGCGGAAAAAATGCACGAGTACACCGGATTGCCGGTGGATTACGTTTTGAAGGCCAATCTGCGCGTGAGCGGTCCGGAGTTTGAAAAGACGCTGCAGGATGCGGAAGACCTGACGACGGGGCGACTGGACAGCCGGTTCTCGGGGCCGAATCTGGACCCGCTTAGCCAGAATGCGGAATACGATCCGCAGGAGACGGCGATTTCGTCGGCGTACGTTGCGCTCTTCAATCAGTATGTGCGCCACGATTTGAAGTACGGCGATGGACAAACCTACCAGCCATTGCTGTACACAGCCGAGCCACAGTGGAATTGGGTCCACAATGGAAACACCGTAAGCGTCAATGTGAGCGGGGACCTGGCCCAGGCGATGAAGACCAATCCGCGTCTGAAGGTTCTGGTGAACGGCGGCTATTACGATCTGGCTACGCCATTCTTCGCCGCGCAGTACGAAGAAAAGCATTTGCCCATTCCGCAGTCACTTGCGAAGAACATCAGCTACGCCTGGTACGAGTCGGGGCACATGGTCTACGTGCGCGATGAGTGCGTGAAGCAGTTACACGATAACGTGGCGGCGTTCATCAATAGCGCGGACGCGAAGTAACTCCAGCGACATAGGGACTATTGAACCACGGGAATGCGGGACACTGGGACTGCGAGACCGAGGCCCATTCGCAATCCCTAAACGCTCGAGAGCGGTTTGGCGTAGACAAACGCGGGACGATGGCGCGCGTAGAAGTGCTCTTCCCTGCGCTTGCGCACGTAGCCGCGGGTCTCGTAAAGGCGGATCGCCGCGGAGTTCTCGACGTCCACATGCAGCCAGATTGCGGCTGCCCCTGCCGCGCGGGCAGAGTCCTCAGTGTGGTTGAGTAGTTCGGCTGCTGTGCCGCGGCGGCGCGATCCTGGGTGCACCTCGATAGTCTGGATGTAGGCGACGGTACCTTTCGGCACAGTGGCCCAATCCACGATGGCGAAGCCTGCTAGTTCAGAATTCTCTTCGGCGATCCAGGTGGCGGACTTGGGATTGGCGATCAACTTACGCATCAAAGCGCGGCTGAAGCGAAAGGGCGGATCGAAGCAGAGCTCTTCGACAGCGTAGAGCTGGGCGAAGTCGCCGGGTTGATAGGGGTGATAAAGCAAGCGCTACCTGCCTTCTAATTCTCTACCGAACGCGTTGCCAGGAAACGTCGATGACACTGGCCTTGCCTTGCTGATCGACCAGGTCGGCATGCGATCGCATCGCATCATCGCCCAACCGCGTAACGATGGCATTTTTTGGCTGCGTGCCATTTGGATTGTCAAAGACCCACTCATCGGCTGCCGCGCTCTTGAGGACAAGCCCATTTGAAACTGGATCGGCAGGCTGGAGATCGGGCGTAAAAAAGCGGGTATCGAGCACAATGCCGTTGGCCGTTTCGCGAAGCGCCGAGAACTCAAGCCACACCGCTTTGCCGGCCGCGATGACTCGCAAAGCGCAGGTCATCGAACCGCCGGTCAGTTCGGAGCAGTTTCTTTGCGCGGTGTTTCCACCCACGGAGGCCGTCCAATCGCCTGCCATCCATCCAAGATCGCTGATATTAGCTTTGGTCTGAGCGGTCGCAGGAAAAGTGATGAACGCGATCAGGCCCACGACAATCAGAATTCTTTTCACACTACCCTCCCCTGTTCGATTCGGGCCGGAATTCGCCTGGAGAAACATGAAGGGCTGCCCGTGGAGCAGCCCTTGCATGAGTATCACAAAGAAACAGACAGGCGCAGCATTTTTTACACGAACGGTGTTGGCCCGGAGTTCGTCTACACCTTGGCTTCGAGGTCCGCGATCACATCGAAGAAGCGCTGATCGAGGCGGCGATTGGTGGCAATGGCGTCCTTGATCGGAATGTCGGTGATGTCGAGGCCGTGAACGACAGCAATGCGGCCCCATTTTTGCTGGTGGACCATGTCGATGGCGTGGAGGCCATAGCGCTGGCCGAGAACCCGGTCGTAGGCCGTGGGAACGCCGCCGCGCTGAGTGTGGCCCAGATTCACGGAACGGGTTTCATAGCCCGTTTTCTTTTCGATGAGATCGGCAAGCGCTTCGCCAATGCCAGAGAGGCGAACGTGGCCGAAAGAATCGACTTGCTGAGAGCCGATGACCTGGCCGACTTCCGGCAGATGACAGCCTTCGGCAACCACGACGACACCGTAATGCTTGCCGTGATCGTAGTTATATTTGAGCAGTGCGCAAACGTGATCGATGTCGATTTCTTTTTCGGGAACGAGGATCACGTGAGCGCCACCGGCAACACCGGAGGCGTATGCGATCCAGCCCGCGTCACGGCCCATTACTTCGATCACGACCACGCGGTTGTGCGAGTCGGCCGTGGTGTGAATGCGATCGACGGCCTCAGTGGCGATCATCACCGCCGTGTCGAAGCCGAAGGTCTGGTCGGTGCCGCTGATGTCGTTGTCGATGGTCTTAGGCACGCCGACGGCTTTGACGCCGTGCTCGCTCAGGAAGAGCGTAACCGACTGCGTGTCGTCGCCGCCGAGGGCGATGAGCGCGTCGATTTCATTGGTCTTGAGAACTTCCTGCACTTTGTCGATGCCGCCGGGAATCTTCTTCACGTTGGTGCGCGAAGAGTGCAGAATGGTGCCGCCCCTGAGCTGAATGCCGTCGACCGCTTCGAGTGTGAGAGGAATGAAATTGTTATCGAGCACGCCGCGCCAGCCGTTCAGGAATCCAATGAATTCGTCCCCATAGTGATTAATTCCCTTCCTCACGGCCGCATAAATGACCGCATTCAATCCGGGGCAATCGCCGCCGCCGGTCAACAAAGCAATTCGCATCGTGGAATCTCCTAAAAGCAGTTCACAGTTCGCAGATGTCAGTATCGGCCGCTGCGCTGGAAGTTTGAGACGCAGTGCACAGTTTTTACCGGAGGCGGGGAGGATCACCGGCCTTAAACAGTGTATCGTGGCGCTGTCAATGGGAATCGTGATGCGCCTCACGGCGCACGTGGACAGTGGTTCGCGGTCAGGAGACTGGCGCTACGATAAGGTATGCCGGAAAGTGGCGCTGGATTTCTGCTCGCATTTGTCGGCCTGGTCGTCGCAGTACTGCTTGTGCTGCTGCAGTTGACGCGACTGGGCTACCTGATTCGCGCCACAATTCCCGACCGGCCGCGGCAGCGCATGTTCATTGCGTCGGTTGCGTTCCTGATTACATTTGCCGGCGTACGGCTCCTGGTTCACCGGATTGCCAATCACGAGGGGCATTTGCAGTGGGTGGTGGTGCGCGGAATGCACATTCACCACCTGGTGTGGGGCATCTTGATTCTGCTTTTTGTTGGTTACGGCTGGCTGCTCGACCTGGGATGGGCGCACTCGCCGATGTCACTTTTTCTAGGGCGCCTGATGGCGGTAAGTTACGGCGTTGGTGCAGCGCTCACGCTGGACGAGTTTGCCTTGTGGCTGAGTTTGTCACCCGATGTTTACTGGACCCGCGAAGGCCGTTTGAGCATTGACGCTGTGATTATCTTCGGAGCTGTGCTGGGTGTGGGGGCGTGGGGCGCGCCGTTTTTCAGGGCGCTGCAACGGCTGTGGCACAGGCGAAAGGTTGTGCACGAAGGGATCGGCAGGATCAACCAGCCGATTCGCCGCGGGCGGTTGCTTCGTCGGCGTATAGTTCGCCGATTACCGCCGCGTACTGGGTCGTGAGGACGCGGCGCTTGATTTTCATGGAAGGGGTGAGCTCGCCGGATTCTTGCGACCACTCGTCGGCAACGATGCGGAAGCGCTTGAGCGATTCAAAATTGGCAAGAGAACCATTCACCTCGCGCACAATCTCGGCGTAAAGCGCGACAACGCGCGATTCGGCGACAAGCACTGTGCGCGAAGAGGCTTCAATTCCATGATGGCGGGCCCATTCTTCGAGAGCCGCGAAGTTGGGCGAAATGAGCGCGCAGATGAATTTGTGGCGATCGCCGACGAGCGCGGCCTGGGCCACGAAGACGCTGTTCTTCAGCTTGTTTTCAATGGGCTGCGGCGCGACGAGCTTGCCCCCCGAGGTTTTCAGCAGTTCCTTTTTGCGATCGGTGATGGAAAGGAAACCGTCGGCGTCGAGGTGGGCAATATCGCCGGTGCTGAACCATCCCTCGCCGTCAAGACATTCGGCGCTCGCGGCGGGCTTGTGCCAATAGCCGGAAAAGACCGATGGGCCGCGGACGAGAAGCTCACCA